>DASSYU010000330.1:0-5597 GCA_035703125.1 Pseudolabrys sp.
TGCCGACACCCGAAGAGGTCGCCAAGGCGATCCTGCCGCTTTGCCTGCCGAGCTTCACGGAGTCCGGCAAGCTCTATGACTATCGCGACCGCAAGCTGAAGTCGTTTCAACCCCCGGCCTAGCCGACCGTCTTTCGCGCCGATCAGTGCTTGCGCTTCGCACGACCTTTGTAGGGATTGTCTTTCTCGCGCAACGTCAGGCGGATGGGCGTACCCGGAAGATCGAAGTTCTCGCGCAAAGAGTTCAACAGATACCGCTTGTAAGCGCCGGGCACGGCATCGGCACGAGTGCAAAAAATCACAAAGCTGGGCGGACGACTCTTGGCTTGGGTGATGTAGTTGAGCCGCAAAGAACGCCCCGATACCGCGGGCGGCGGATGCGCGCTCACGGCATGCTCGAACCAGCGGTTAAGTCCGCTGGTCGGAATGCGCTTGTTCCACACGTCATAGGCGTCGACGATTGCCTGCATCAACCGGTCGAGCCCTTCTCCAGTGAGCCCAGAGACTGCAACCAACGGCACGCCTTTGAGCTGAGTAAGTTTTTCCTCGGCCTGCTCGCGCAACTTGCCAATTGTTCCCGCTGTTTTATCCTTCAGATCCCATTTGTTAACGGCAATGACGATCGCCCGGCCCTCTTGCTCGACCAGGTCGGCAATTCGTTGGTCCTGCTCTTCGAAGGCATTATCAACGTCGAGCAACACGACCACCACCTCGGCAAAGCGCACTGCATTGAGCGCGTCCGCAACTGAAAGTTTTTCCAGCTTTTCCTCGACACGGGAGCGCCGCCGCAGGCCAGCTGTGTCGTAAATCCGAAATTTGTGGTTCTGCCAGACGTACTCGACTGCAATTGCGTCCCGCGTGATGCCCGCCTCCGGCCCTGTAAGTAGCCGCTCCTCCCCGATCAGACGGTTGATCAATGTCGATTTTCCTGCATTGGGCCGGCCGACGATAGCGACGCGGATAGGATGAGCAGTGTCCGGTGCGATGTCGGAAGCTTCCGCATCGGTATGCTCGGGCAACACTGCGCGCAGCGCATCGTAGAGATCAGACATGCCTTCATCATGCTCGGCCGAGATTGGTATCGGCTCGCCGAGGCCGAGCGCATAGGCCTCGAGCCGACCCGTTTCGCCGGAAGTGCCCTCGCTCTTGTTAGCCACGAGGACGACCGGTTTTCCCGACTTGCGCGCGACATCCGCGAATGCATGGTCCGCAGGAATTGGCCCGGCGCGCGCGTCGATCATGAAGAAGACGGCATCCGCCTGTTCGATGGCCGCTTCGGTCTGGGTACGCATACGACCGGACAGACTTTCAGGAGCGGACTGCTCCAGTCCGGCGGTATCGATCACAATGAAGGCAATGTCGCCAAGTCTGCCTTCCCCCTCGCGCCGGTCGCGGGTGACGCCTGGCTTGTCGTCGACGAGCGCAAGCCGGCGGCCGACCAGCCTGTTGAAGAGGGTCGACTTGCCGACATTGGGGCGGCCGATAATGGCGACTGTGAATGGCATGAATGGCTGTCCAGCCGCGCGAGGCGGCCCAGGTTTTTAGCCTGCTATAGGTGTCAGCGCGAGAAGGTGCCGGGCTGCGGCGAAGGCCAGGGTGCCGTCGTAGTCTGCCCCTGCGTCGGCCAGGGTGACTGGGCCTGTTGCGGCGCAGGTTGCGGATCCTGCTGGGGCCAGGGTGCCAATCGCTGCTGCGGTTGGCTCGCGGCCTGCGCGGGCTGCTGCGACGCCGTGCGCGGCTTTGCGGCGCGCTTCGGTTTTGGTTTCGGCTCGGGCTCCGCTGCGGCGGCTTTTTTCTCCGGCTCAGCCTCCTCCGCGGCCTTGCTCTGCTCAGGCGCGGGAGCCTGCAAAGCTTGCGCCGTTTCCGGCGGGGGATGATTGCCTTTCACATATTCGGGTGGGATTCCCTGCGTTACCCCGGGCACGCCTCCGGGGAACAGTTCCTTGCGCTCGCCCGGCAATTTCTTCTTTTCGTTGAGATGGAAAACATCAAGACTGTCCGGATCGAAATTGGCGCAGCCGGAAAGAACCGGCGCGGCTGCCACCAGCACTGTCAGCACGACGACGCGAGTGGTCATACGCATGCGTTCAGCTCTTTCCATCCGCCGTGATCAACGCCGACAAGACATCCGCACGCGCGCGGACGCCGATCGGGCTCTCGGCATCGCCAGCAATCATGTCGATATACTTGCGGGCAGCGGCGACGTCGTGGTTCCTCCACGCTGACAACGCGAGCAGCTCACGCGCCGTGTGGCGAAAACTCCGCGTCGGCTCGGCAACCGGATCAAGCCGCCGCCGCATGTCAGCCAGCGGCGCCGTATCGACGAGCAGCAATCCTGCTCGTACTGAAGCAAGATCCTGCCAAATTATTCCGAGCGAGACGTCAGCAGACAGTTCGTCGTAGGCTTTCACAGCGTCCGCCGGTTTGGATTGCGCTAGCGCGCCTGCCGCGCGCATGCGCGCAAGCACGCGATAGCCGGAAGGTGCCTCGGCCGCCACCTTCGCAAAGGCCGCCTCGGCCTCGGCCTTCTTGCCTTGCTCGTTCAGGGCGATCGCCGCCTCGAATTCCGCGCCGGCGGCGGCAGCTTTCTTCGCGACCCAATATTCGTATCCGCGCCAGCCAGCCATGCCGGCGACGATCAACACCGCGAGCGCGATCAAATAAATGCTGTAGCGGTCCCACAGCTTTTTGAGCTGATCGCGCCGGACCTCTTCGTCCACTTCATGAAAAATATCGGCCACGATGGTTCCCAACCGCCTGGCCCACCCCCGGGCCCGAATTGCGCCGTAACCTAACGATGTGGCGCGGCTAAGGCAAAGCCAAAGGCCGCAATCGTTAATATTTCAGCGCCTTACCCCTTCTTGCTTTTCATTGGATAGACGTGTTCCGGCCCCGGAAAACTCCGTGCGCGGACCTCGGAGGCATAGTCGGAAATCGCCTTTTCGATGCCGGGACCGAGCGCGCCATAGCGCTTGACGAACTTCGGAACGCGCGGCGAAAGCCCGAGCATGTCCTCGAGCACCAAAATTTGTCCATCGCAGGCAACACTGGCTCCGATGCCGATGGTCGGGATTGTCACCGCGCCCGTAAGCTTGCGCGCAAGTGGCTCCGCGACCACTTCGACCACGACCGAAAAGGCGCCCGCCTGCGCGACCGCAATCGCATCCTCTTCGATCCGGGCCCAGTCGGCTTCATCGCGGCCCTGCGCACGAAACGAGCCGATGGTGTTGATCGCCTGGGGCGTCAGGCCGACATGCGCCATGACGGGAACACCACGCTCGGCGAGAAACCGGATCGTTTCCGCCATGCGCTTTCCGCCCTCGACCTTGATTGCGCCGCAACCTGTTTCCTTCAGCACGCGTGCGGCATTCATGAACGCCTGCTCTCTCGATTCTTCGTACGAGCCGAACGGCATATCGACGACGACAAGGGCTCGTCGTGACCCACGCATCACTGCATGACCTTGCAGAATCATCATGTCGAGCGTGACCGGGACCGTCGTTTCCATTCCATGCATCACCATGCCGAGCGAGTCACCGACCAGAATGACATCGCAATACTTGTCGACGAGGCGGGCGGTGTGCGCGTGATATGAAGTGAGGCATACAATCGGCTCGCCGCCTTTGCGCGCACGAATGTCCGGCGCGGTGAACCGCCTGATCTCGTCCTGAACCGACACGCACTACCTCCCAAACACCGGTACGCCGATCACGTAAGGATGGAACCAGAAGCCGAGCGCAAGGAATATGGCGGCTCCGAGAACCACAACAATGATGTCATTCGTCCAGCCGTCGGGAGCGGACTTCGCAGCAGCACCAATGTCGCCCCGACGTTTCGCGGCAATACGGGCATAGACACCCCAAGCCAGAAACGTACCAAACAGCAATATGGAACCAAGGTCACCATTCGACAGCAGATGCGCCAGCGCCCAGGTTTTCACCCCGGCCAACATGGGGTGCTTGAGCCTGGTCCTGATGCGGCTTGGAAAGAATGCGGCGACGAAAAAAATCACTGCGAACAGCACCAAACCAATGGTGATATGCCGCGTGAAAGCAGGAGGGGACCAAAGCTGAATCAGCTCATGCGCGTGATATTGCGCGTAACCCCAAATGATCAGCGCAAGGCCTACAAGCGATACGATGGCGAACAGGCTGCGGTATAAGGGCAACCCTACCCCCTCGATGACGCTGGCGCGCGCCTCGCGAAACGAGACGAATACATGCGTTGCGAGGAAAACCGCCAGGCCGAGAACGAGAATGCCCAAACCCATGCTACACTCGCGTTAGGTTGTCGCCGCAGTAGAGGATAGCGGCACTCAATGCAAGCCGACCCCAAATAGGTCGAAGCTCAATGCTTTCAATATATCGGCTTCCGTATGCAGTCACGGCGCTTTTGATTCTATTCGCCGCCGCGGCGCCTGCGCCCGCGCAGGATTGGCCGGGAAAAAGCGTGCGAATTATCGTGCCGTTCGGCGCGGGATCGACGCCGGACATCGTGGCACGCTTGATAGCCGACGGCCTACAGCAAAAATACCCCACAAGCTCTTTCGTCGTGGAGAACAAGCCCGGCGCGAGCGGCAATCTCGGCACCGATGCCGTCGCAAAGGCTGCGCCCGACGGCTCGACCATCGGCGTGAGCATCGGCGGTCCGCTCGCCATCAACACCCTTTTGTTCGCGAAGCTCCCCTACGATCCGCACAAGGATATCGTGCCGATCACCCAGCTGGTCACGCAGCCAAGCGTGCTCACGGTCAACCCAGGCCTTGGCGTCAATTCCGTCGCGGAGCTCGTGTCGCTGCTGAAGAAAAATCCCGGCAAATACAATTTTGCTTCCATCGGAAACGGCTCTCTGTCTCATCTCGCGATGGAAGTAATCGCGATCAAAGCCGGCACTCAACTCGTGCACGTCCCCTATGCCAGTTCGCCGCAGGCCGTCACCGCTGTGATCCGCAATGACGCCCAGATGGCCTGTCTTCCGGCAATTGCGGTGACGCCACAGGCTAAAACGGGCGCGGTTAAAATTCTTGCCGTTTCCACGGCCCACCGCTCGCCCTACTTGCCGGACGTTCCAACTCTCAAGGAGGCCGGCATCGACGTAGAAGCCGATGCCTGGAATGGCCTGATCGCGCCGGGGGGCACGCCGAAATCGGTCGCCGAGAAGATCAGCAAGGATGTTTCCGAGATCATCAGGCGGCCGACCATGCGCGAAAAGCTGGCCACCCAGTTGATGGAGCCGGTCGGCTCCTCGCCAGACGAATTGCGCGCGCGAATGGACGGCGAAATTGCCCGATGGGCGCCGGTCATCAAGGCCACGAATGTGAAAATAAACTAGGCTGCCGCCCGGTCTTTCACCTCCTTGATGTCGGTAAATGACATCCCCGGAGCGCGCTCTTGCATGTAATCGAGGATGAACTGATTGCGCGCCATGAATACCTTGTCGCCATCGAGGTCTTCCGCACAACTTGAGTAGTTGGCCTGCACAAACTCTTCGAGCTTTTTGCCGTCGTCCGAGGAGATCCAGCGCGCCAGTTGAAATTCAGGCTGCTCGAAGCCGACGTCGAGACCGTATTCCTCCGACAGCCGCACCTTCAGCACGTCG
>DASSYU010000354.1:0-4627 GCA_035703125.1 Pseudolabrys sp.
CGAAGTGATGAGCAGATTGATGACTTGCGTTGCGGCCGCGGCGCCGGTCGAAAGACGAGCGATGAATTCGGTTGAGTGGCGGTCCGAGAAAAATCCGAGCCCTTCGTTGAGCAGCTTCGAAAAAACCGCGCGCTGATTGTCCGCGACAATTCGATTGCCGATGCGTGATAGCATCACGCTGTGGCCGTAGGTGGCGAGGCCCTTCAGAGAAAACAGGACGACAGTGATCGCGCCAATAACAATGATTCCCGGCAGGCTCCGATTGACGTAAGCCTGGTTGATCACGTCGCCGATCAGGTACGCGCTGAATGCGGTGCAGCCGGCCGCCACCGCCATCAAGGTGAACGCGATCGCATACTTGCGCCAATGCACCAGGCCCTGTTCCGTGAGCAAACGCCGGATCAGGGGCAGGGCACCGTAGCGCTCCTCGGCCATTGGCAGGTTGTGTTCGTTCATCCGCCCTCTGTCGGGCTGTTAATAGGACACTTTGGGCAGGGATGAGCGTCTCCTTGCCTGTCAGCAAAGAATTTTTCAAGCCAAAACTCGGTAAATGGGCGGAAAACGCCTGCGCGGGGCTTTAATCAGGCCACCGCACTCTTTCTCCGGGCGGCAAGCTGCTTTTCCCACGCGAGGGCATGGGCAACGATCGTATCGAGGTTCTGGAATTGCGGACGCCACGACAAGGCGGAGCGTATGCGATCCACGTTCGCCACAAGTGAGGGCGGATCGCCGGAACGGCGGCCTGAAATCTCCACCGGAAAATCCCGGCCGCTTGCGCGCCGCACCGCCGCAATCACCTCGAGAACGGAAGCGCCGTGGCCGTATCCGCAGTTGAACGTCGCGCTTGCCCCGCCGTTGCGCAAATAGGCAAGTGCCGCCGAGTGCGCCTTGGCAAGATCGCTGACATGAATGTAGTCGCGGATGCAGGTGCCATCCGGTGTCGGGTAGTCGGTCCCGAATACATCTATTTTCGGTCGTTTGCCGATTGCAGTCTCGCACGCGACCTTGATCAGATGAGTTGCGGCCGGCGTTGCCTGCCCGGTGCGCATTTTAGGATCGGCGCCAGCGACATTGAAATAGCGAAGCGCGACGAAACGAAGCCCATGCGCCCTGGCGGCATCGTGAAGCATGATTTCGGACATCAGCTTCGATGTGCCGTAAGGCGAAATCGGAACAGTCGGCGCATCCTCGCGCACGGGCGCGTCACCCGCATTCCCGTATACAGCGGCGGTCGAGGAAAAGATGAATGCGCGGACACCGGCCTTGATGGCAACGTCCAGCAGTGCGCAGGTATTCATCGTGTTGTTGCTGTAGTACCCGAGAGGATCGGTGATCGATTCCGGAACGACGATCGATGCGGCGAAGTGGATGATCGCGCTGACGCGATGGTGAGCGGTGACCTCGCCGACCAGCGGCCGATCGCCCGTGCTGCCTGCAACGAAGGGAACGGATGTCGGGATCAGGTACCGGAAACCGGTCGACAGATTGTCGAGCACGACGACGGGCTCGCCCGCGTCGGCGAGTTCGTGCACCATGTGGCTGCCGATGTACCCGGCGCCTCCCGTCACCAGAATTGTCATTCGGCTGCCCCTAGCGCGTGCGGCAATGTGCCGGCCCACAGTAAAAACTGCGTCTTGATCGCGCCACCCGATGGCATGGTTATGGCGGCCATCCTTAATGACCGGTATATGAGTGCCACAAACGCACCATGCCCGACGTCCTTTTCATCAAGACATCTTCGCTCGGCGATGTAATTCATCATATGCCGGCCGTTGTCGACGCCCGCAAGACGCGTCCGGAGACGGCCTTTGCCTGGCTCGTCGAGGAGGCCTTCGCACCGCTCGTGCGGCTCCACCCCGCGGTCAGCCACGTCATCCCGGTTGCGTGGCGGCGTTGGCGAAAGTCTCTGTATGCGCCGTCGACCATGAGCGAGATTGCCGCCAGCCTGCGCGCCATCCGTGACCTGCATTTCGACGACATCGTCGACACGCAGGGGCTTCTGCGTTCCGCCCTGATCGCGCGCGCGGCGCGGGGACGACGTCATGGCTACGACTCGTCCAGCATTCGCGAGCCACTGGCTTCGGCTTTTTACGATAAGCGCTACCGCATAAGCCGTGATTTGCACGCAGTCGAGCGCAACCGCCTTCTGAGCGGACTTGCGCTCGGTTATTCGCCGCAAGGTGCGCCGGATTTTGGTCTCGACCGTGCGCGGTTCTCCCGGACAGGCTCACGCTATGGACTGTTGCTCCACGCCACGGCTCGATCGGAGAAACTTTGGGCTGAGGAGCATTGGATCACCCTTGGAAAAAGCCTCGACCGGAATACCGAGCTGCGATTACCGTGGGGCACCGATTTGGAGCGCGCGCGCAGCGAGCGCATCGCCGCCGTAGTTCCTGGCGCGCGCGTCGAGGAGCGCAAGCCGCTCGACCAGATCGCGGCATTGATCGCCGGCGCGCAGTTTGTGGTCGGCGTGGATACAGGATTGTTGCACCTTGCCGCAGCCTTGGGCGTTCCGCTGGTCGCGATCTTCACCGGCAGTCGACCAGGCCTCACGGGGCCGGTCGGCAGCGGACCCATCGCCGTACTCGGTGCTGACGGAGCGCCGCCAACGGTCGATGCCGTGATCGAGGCGGTTGCGAAAGTCGTCCGCTAACGGTGATTTTTACGCCGCGCCCGTGCGAAGGAGATCGTGCACGTGGATAATTCCGACCGGCTTACCGGCCTCGACGGCGAACAGCGCGGTCACCTTCATTGAATTGAGGATATCCAGCGTCTCGCTCAGCAGCTGGTCGGGCCGCACCGACTTCGGGCTACGGGTCATGACATCGTCGACATGCGCATTGAGAAGATCATTGCGCATGTGCCTCCGCAGGTCACCGTCGGTGATGATGCCGGTCAGCAGCCCGCGCCCATCCACGATTCCGACACAGCCGAACCCCTTGGCGGTCATCTCCAGAATGGCGTCGGACATTCGGGCGCCGAGCGGCATAAGTGGCATCGTCGCGCCGGTGTGCATGATATCGCGCACGGTCTTGAGCAGCGTGCCAAGCTTGCCACCGGGATGCAGGAGACCGAAATCGACCGCGGTGAAACCATGGCTTTCAAGAAGCGCGATCGCCAGCGCATCGCCAAGGGCAAGCTGCATGAGCGAGGACGTCGTCGGCGCGAGGTTGTGCGGGCAGGCCTCGGGCGCCTGCGGCAACACAAGAACCACATCGGCGACTTTGGCGAGTGCGCTGTCGGCGATGGCCGTCATCGCAATGAGCTTGATGCCGTAACGCCGGGAATAGTCGGTAATATTCTTCAGCTCAGCCGTCTCGCCCGACCACGACAGCGCCAGGATCACATCGTTGTTGGCGATCATTCCCAGATCGCCGTGGCTCGCCTCGCTGGGGTGCACGAAGAAAGCAGGGGTGCCGGTCGATGCCAAAGTCGACGCAATCTTGCGCGCGACGTGACCGGATTTGCCCATGCCTGTCACGATCACCCGGCCTTGCGCGGCGCGCTTCGGGTCTTGTGCCTCTAGAATTGTATCCACAGCAGCCGCGAACGTACGGCCAAGCCCGTCGAGCAACGTGGCTCTAAGGGCATCGACGCCGCTGTTCTCGGCTTCGAGTGTGCGCAAAGCCGATGCGATCGCATCCTGGGCGCGGTCAGTCGTCTGGGCGGGCTTCGGTGTCGCCATATCGCTCTGATAGCATGGAAAGTAAGTTTCGTCAGGTTTGCGGCGGCCAATTTCGTTAACGCGCGCGCGAATGATGCATTATTTTACGCTGCTTTTGCCTGCGGCAAGGACCTGTTTCACGGTCGCGAGCACGTCAGCGACCGCGACGTCATCGGTGCGCCTGTTGCGGACCGCGTTATTACCCTCGATGAGCGCGCGCTGACGCGCCTCATCGTCGCCTGGCGGTTCGAGAATTGCGGCGATCGGATTGAGCGGCTTCCAATGCCAGGGACTGGTCGGCCCGAAGATTGCCACCGTCGGGATCCCGATCGCGGCTGCTACATGCATGAGCCCGGAATCGTTTGTCACCGAAACGTCAGCCGCGGCCAACGCCAGAATTGCGTTGCGCAAGTCCGATCCGGTGAGGTCGCGCACACGATCCCCGGCCGTCGCGATGATTTTTTTCGCCAGTGAAGTCTCCGATGGTCCCCCAAGAATCCAGACGGATGCGCCATCCATAGCGAGTGCCTTTGCCAACTCGGCGTAGTGAGCAACCGGCCACGCTTTTCCTGCACCTACCGCACCCGGGGACAGCGCCACGATCGGCCGGTTTTCTCCTGCGAGCCTTTGGCGCGCGAGCCAGGTCTGCACGTCGTGAGCCGGCACTTTCAGCTCGGGTAACGGCCACTCGGCCGGCAGCGGAAGGTCTTTCGGCAGTGCCAGCGCGCCCATCTGGTCGATCATGCGCGGCAGCCTGCGTTCACCGAAGCGAATGTCGTTGAGGAGACCAAAGCGGACCTCTCCGGCGAAACCGGTCCGTACCGGGATTCCGGCGAGCCATGGCGCGAGCGCCGCCTTCCATTTGCGCGACATGACCAGCGCCTGTCCGTATTTTCCTTCGTGCAGCCGGTCTGCGAGTTGGCGCTGTCTTGCGACGCCAAGACGGCGGCGCGGCAAGTCGGC
>DASSYU010000477.1:0-4193 GCA_035703125.1 Pseudolabrys sp.
CGCTGGGGCCGCGAAGCGTGGCGCGTTTGGGAAATTCTTTCACTACCGCGAGCTGCCCGTCGAAAGCCCTGTCGTCCGGCCCAACCGCGACACGCTTTATTCGGAAGCCGTGTTCGATCTCGATGCCGGGCCGGTAAAGATCACGATGCCGAATGCCGGCAAACGCTTCATGTCGATGATGGCGATGAACGAGGACCACTATATCTATGAGGTCAACTACACGCCCGGCAATTACACCTTCACGAGGCCGGAAGTCGGCACACGCTATCTGTTCATCGGATTGCGGACATTGGTCGACCCCGCCGATCCGAATGACATGAAGCAGGCGCAAGCGTTGCAGGATGCCGTCAAGGTCAGCCAGAAAAGCCCGGGCAAGTTCGAAGTGCCGAACTGGGATCAGGCCAGCCAGAAGAAAGTGCGCGAAGCACTGCTCGCGCTGAATTCGACGCTACCCGACCTGCGACGCGCGTTCGGCAGCCGGGTGCAGGTCGATCCGGTGCGCCATCTTATCGGCACGGCGGCGGGCTGGGGCGGCAATCCCGACAAAGATGCCATCTACCTCAATGTCACTCCGGCCAAAAACGATGGCAAAACAACCTACACGTTGAACGTTCCGGCGAAAGTGCCCGTTAATGCTTTCTGGTCGGTCATTGTCTATGACGCCGAAGGCCGTCTGCAGAAGAACCAGTATAATTCCTATTCTCTGAACAGCATCACCGCGAAAAAGAATGCGGACGGCACCATTCCTGTGCAATTCGGCGATTGCGATGGCAAGATTCCGAACTGCATTCCAACCATGAACGGATGGAACTACATGGTGCGCCTCTATCGCCCGCGCGATGAGATTTTGAGCGGCAAGTGGAAATTTCCTGAGGCAAAGGCGGTGAATTGAGTATGCTCTTCACTGGGGAGGGCGTGAGGCCATGAAGAGATTTGCTCTCGCAACGCTGATGGCAATTGCAGCTGCCGGTCCGGCATGCGCGCAGCCCGCCGCGCGTCTCGCGGATCGCGACATCGTCGAGGCTTACGAATACATGCTCGGCCGCCTGCTGGTGCTGCGGCAGGAAAATCTCGATTTCAAGGAAGGCTTCAAGTGGAACGAGATCATCCACCGCGCTCCCGGCGGCGTCGATTGGGCAAATCCCAACCTCGACGTGATCTACAGCGAAGCCTGGATCGGGCTGGACGAGAAGAGCTGCACGCTGATCGAAATCCCGGAGATCAAGGGCCGCTATTACACGGTGCAGATGCTCAACGGCTGGGGTGAGACCACCGCCAATATCAACGAACGGAATTTTCCCAAGCACCCCTTCGGCAAGTTTTTGTTCTGCATCAAGGGCGCGACCCCCGTGCTGCCGAAAGGCACCCTGCGCGTGACGCTGCCGAGCCGCAAGTCACGCATGCTGATGCGGATCGAGATTGGCGCCAATCCGGCCGAGGCAATTGCATTACAGAAAAAAGTAACAATGAAGGCGATGGGCAAGCCGGTCATCGACGAGGCGGTCGTGAAGCCGAGTTTCACCAACAGCGCACTTCCCGGCGTCGAAGCCTTCGACAAGACCCAAGAGATCCTTGCCAGCGAGCCTGACATCAATCCCGGCATGATCGACGTGCGCGAGAAAGTGAGCGCGGTCGCGAAAGCTGCGGCCGACCGCACGCAGCGCGCGCGCATCGACGAGGTCATCCGCAGGCAGGCGATCCTGGCCTTCCACAGCGAGATCCCGAAAATGGGCAAGGCGGAGCACGGGTGGGTGCGTCCGCGCCTCGTCGGCAACTACCGCACCGACTACGTGATGCGGAGCATCGCCAACTACGCCGGGATTTGGGCGAACAATAACAAGGAGGTCGTCTATTTCACGGCGCAGGGCCTCGACGGCAGCCAGACCTTTACGCAGACGTTTCCGAAAGATGAGCTGCCGCGCTCGAAAACGCGCTATTTCTGGTCAGCGATTGTCGTCGACGCCACCGATTTCAAGATCATACCGAACTCGCTCAACCGGTACTTGCTGAACAAGCAGTCGCCGTTGGATTTCAGCGACGACGGATCCCTGACACTGGCGCTTGGCCCGAAGCAGCCGGAGGGCATTCCCGAATCCAACTGGCTGCCGACGCCTGAGGGCAAGAAATACAACGTAACCTTCCGCTTTTACGGGCCGACGAAGGACGTCAGCGACGGCAAGTATTTCCCGCCGCCACTAGTGCGCATCAGCCAGACGCGGACCGAACAGCTGATCCGCAGCCTGAAAAAATCGAAGAAGTAGCAAACGGCGGTGTCCGGACACCGCCTGCATTCGACAAGCAGCTCCATAAATCCGCGGCGGGTTTTGGCTCAGCAAAACGCGACACGCTTTGCGTTCGCCTGAACAAATATTCACCGGGCGATTTGAAACCAATGTCCACCGAGCGAATTAAATTGACGATTTGTCGCACCAGGACAAGAATTCGTCATGGGTTGTCGTCCCAATCCATGAGTTCAACGTCACCAAATGATGGGAGGAAAATGATGAAGCGCATTCTTCTTGCAGCGCTGATTACTGCATTTGCCGCCGGCTCCGCATTCGCGCAGTCCTGCGAGACCAAGGCCATGGGTAAAGACGGCAAGCCGCTCGCCGGTGCCGCGAAATCCAGTTTTGTCAAGAAGTGCAAGCAGGACGCCTGCGAAGGCAAGGCTGTCGGCAGCGACGGCAAGAAGCTCGCCGGCGCCGCCAAGAAAAGCTTCATGACCAAGTGTGAGAAGGATGCCTAATCACTTCAACATCAGGAGTTGAGGATGCGTACCATCGCTGTCATTGGCGCCGCCTTTATCGGCGCAACGCTTCTGTCTTTTCCGTCTATAGCTCAGCAAAAAACGGTCAAGGCGTGCACAGAAGAATGGCGGGCGAACAAGGCCGCCAATGAAGCGAAGGGAGTAACACTCAAGTCCTACGTGACGCAGTGCCGCGCGGGAGGCGCGGCACAGACCCAATCCGCTCCGCCACCGGCGTCGCAGAAAACGACGACGGCAGCGCCTGCGGCGACCGGCCAGAAGACCGTCAAGGCCTGTAGCGACGAATGGCGGGCGAACAAGGACGCTAACCAGGCCAAGGGCGTAACGCTCAAGGCCTACGTGGCGGATTGCCGAGCCGGCAAGGCGACAACGGCCCAGCCGACGCTGTTCCCGACACAACAACAGCAGACACGAACAACGACGACGGCGCCAATGGCTCCGCCGCCGCAACAGACGCAGCCGAGATCGACGACCGGTGCGGCACCTCCTGCTGCAACTGCGCCGACCGGCGCCAACCAGTACGCGACGGAAGGCCAGGCCAAGTTCCGCTGCGTGGGCGGAACGGTCGTCTGGGCCAATCTCGACTCAAAGATCTATCACTTCAGCGGCAACAAGACCTATGGCCAGACCAAATCGGGCGCGTATATGTGCGAGCGGGATGCTCAGAGCCAGGGACTGCGCGCCGCGAAGAACGAGAAGCACCCCTGAAGTATGCAGAGCGCTCCGCGGCACCGGTCACATGATCGGCTTGCCGCGGACGTCGATTGCTTTTTCGATCTTTATCAAGACGCCGATCCCGGCCTCGGCGCCGGCATGAGTTTGCTCGCGCGGCAACAGCTTCGCGAAGATCGCCTCGCGCACCGGCCCGGTTTCGTGCAGCTCGACCGAGCCGAAGAAACGCAGGAAGCCTGACTCCAGAATGCCGTCTCTCTGCGCCCTGAAGTTGGCGTACATGACGCAGATGCGCTTGTCATGGCCGAGGTTCTCCAGCACGGC
Organism: Pseudolabrys sp.; assembly: GCA_035703125.1. GTDB lineage: Bacteria > Pseudomonadota > Alphaproteobacteria > Rhizobiales > Xanthobacteraceae > Pseudolabrys. Next base: position 3,764 of record DASSYU010000477.1, read on the forward strand.
GCGCTTGGTGCGCTCCCACCATGCGAGATGCTGGTCGTCGAAGACGATCATGCTGCCTTTTGGGGTGATGTTGGGTCCCTGCGGCCCATTGGTCGCGACCAGGCACGGATAGCCGTCATCCCAGGCGTTTCGGATCAGCGTCTTAATGGTGTCGGAGAGCATGGAGTCACCTGAGGATTCGGCGTTGATTTGGGAGGTCGCGCGGCATCATCGACTTTATCCCGAATAGAGCGCACAATAATAACGACCGAAACGCCAGATCAAAGCGACCGGGCCTTCAATCCAACTGAGTGACCGGACCCCATCCGGGATCCGTTGCCCACGCACCGAACCAGGATCGGGCGAAAGGAAAACTCATGAATTTGCCACCCATGCTGCAAGGCGAGCAATTGACGCGTCTACTGCAGGGCGCCCTCGTTGGCGCCGTTGT
>DASSYU010000552.1:0-2915 GCA_035703125.1 Pseudolabrys sp.
GCACGCCTATGTCCCGGCCATCCACGTCTCGCTTGCGGTCAAGACGTGGATGCATCGGAAGTCGGGCCTGCCCGACTTCCGCATAAATACTTGCCGCAAGTCGGGTAAACCCGACTTGCCGTGATAGAGCCGGGTAACGAATGAGAGGTTGCGCCTTACGGCGCGCTCCGGAATGACCGTGCCCGATCCTGAACGCCCGTAAATCTACATTGCGCGCGGTTAATCTCTGTCCAAACTTTAACTTGATAAGGCAAGGGCGCGTGCTCTCATTGACGCATCAGGTTCGCCATTGGAGGTTGACCATGTTGAAGACGTTCCTTGCCGGCGCGACGGCGCTTGCGATTGCCGGCGGCGCGGATGCCTACGCGCAACAGTCAAGCACCGCGGGCGCTGGCGGAGAGTTCCAGCGCGTGAGTCACGCGCGCATGAGCGCCGAGGACGTCAGCGCCTTCGGCGATGCGCGCATCGCCGCGCTGCGTGCGGGCCTCAAGCTCACGGCCGAGCAGGAGAAGCTCTGGCCGCCGGTCGAGAGCGCGCTGCGCGATCTCGCCAAGCAGCGCTCCGAGCGTTTCGCGGCGCGCGCCACTGCCGACCGCCCGAAGGATCCGATCGAGCGCATGAATTTGCGCGCCGAGGTGATGGGTCAGCGCGCGGCCGGGCTCAAGAAGCTCGCCGATGCGGCGGGCCCGCTCTACAAGAGTCTCGATGACGGCCAGAAGCGGCGCTTCGAGGCGCTGGCGCGCCTCGATCGCGGGCAGATGCGCGGCCATCACGGCTGGCAGCATCATCATCGCGGCATGCACGGCGGCATGATGGATAACGACGGCGGCCGCTAAGCGCCGCCGCAACGGAAGCGGACGCTGGCCAACGCGGTCTCCCCGAACGCGCGCCGCCGTCCAAAGGAAGCCGCCGGCGAGGCACCGGCGGCTTTTCTTTTTGCCGTTACCGCCGGCGCATCGTCGCATTTCGGGCACGCCCCACGGGCGAAAACGCCGACGAATGGCCCAAAGCGGCTATGGCGCGCCCAGACCCGTCCCGGCATGCTAGTTTGGGCGTTCGTGACCCGTGTCCGGAGTGCCGACGGATGCCCTATTCCATTCCTGATAAATCGGCACAGAGCTGGATCGCTTCGGTCGGTCTGGCCATTGCGGTCGGCATCGCCTATTTCCTGGCGGCGCGCTTAAGTCTTTTCCTTCTCACGAAACCCGATGGCGTCGCCGTTTTCTGGCCGGCCGCGGGGGTTTCTTCCGGCGTCCTGATCAGTCTTGGGCCGCGCGCACGGTTGCCCGTCATCGCCGGCACGATGGCCGCAACCGTCGCGGCCAATCTTCTCGGCGATCGCAACATCTGGAGCGCCATCTTTTTCGCCCTGAGCAACGCTCTGGAAGCCGCGCTTGTGGCCGCTCTCATCGAACGCTATTTCGGCCCATCGTTCGGTCTGGACAGGTTGCGTAACGTCATCGGGCTGCTTGCGGCGGCGATCGTCGCAGCAGGCATTTCGGGGATCGTTGGAACATTGGGCTTCAAATTATTCCATAGTTCGCCCACATCTTTATTGACGATCTGGCACCATTGGTTCCTGTCCGACGCGCTTGGCATTGTCACGGTTGCGCCGCTCCTCATCGGGCTGATTTTAGCGCTGCGCGATCCGCCGCCGCACCATGAAATCAGCGAAGGCGCTGCGATGCTGGTCGTGCTCATCATCGCGAGCGGAGTCATTGTTTTGCTGCCGCGGGAGCCATGGATGGCCGTGCTGCCCGCCGGGTTGTTCTTTCCGTTGTTGTTGTGGGTGACGGCACGCTGCAGGCCGGTCTTCGCTGCGGCCGCCGCATTCATCGTCGCGCTGACGGTTGTTTGGACGACAACGTTCGACATCGGTATTCTCGGCGATCCAACCCTTCCGGCTGCGCAACGAATACTGGTTGCTCAAGCCAGTATCCTGACGGCCTCGTTCTGCGCATTGGTTCTTGCGGCATTATTTGCAGAGCGAAAGGCGAACGAGCTTCGCCTCGCTCACTCGAACATGATGCTGGAGCGCGAGCGGGATAATAAGTTGATGAATATGCAGGCGGTGACCGCTGCGATGGCTCACGAGCTGAAGCAGCCTTTGACGGCAATCTCGGCAAACAGCGAGGCCGTACAACTGGTTCTCAACCACACCAAGCCCGATCGTGATACGATGCGGTCGGCTTTGGACAATATCATCCAGGATAGTCACCGTGCCGGCCAGATATTGACCGACATTCGTGCCTTGTTTTTTAAACCCGATAGCGGACACGAGCCGATCGATGTGAATGAAATTGCTTCCGGCGTATTGCGCCTTCTTCATGAAGAGCTGAAGGCTCACGGTGTTACGACCCGTATTGAACTTGCGCCCGATTTGCCGCGCGTTCTGGGGCACAAGGGCCAATTGCAGGAGGTCCTGGTAAACCTGCTGCAAAATGCCATGGAAGCAATGAACACCGTCACAGCAGGTCGCCGGAGACTGTGGCTGAGAACGGAGCGGCACGGCGACGATGCCATTATTGTCGAGGTCAAGGATTCCGGACCCGGAATCAATCCGGCAAATCTCAACGGCATATTTGATGCATTTTTCACGACCAAATCACACGGAACCGGATTGGGATTGGCCATTTGCCGCATGATCATCGAGCGTCATGGCGGGACGCTGTCCGCGTCGTCGGACGGCACGCATGGCGCGCTGTTTCTGTTCGTTCTGCCCGCGCGCATGGACAAGAACGAGACCACGGCGAGCGGCTAAAAAACTGAATTCTTAAGGAGCTGCCGCGTACTAGCGCACAAGGCGACGGCGATTGGATCTCACCTTTCGCCGATAGACATCCGACGCGGATTTGGTCGCACCAGCAATTCCAACGCCGGCCATCATCTTGGCTGCAGCAGTCATCTGGGCTTGC
>DASSYU010000581.1:0-2502 GCA_035703125.1 Pseudolabrys sp.
GGCGCGCGTTTTTCGACGAAGGCTTTCATGCCTTCTTTCTGATCTTCCGTCGCAAACAGCGAGTGGAAAATACGGCGCTCGAAGACCACGCCTTCCGAGAGCCCAGTTTCGAACGCGCGGTTGACCGCTTCCTTGGCAGCGAGCACAGACGGCAGCGACATATTGGCGATGGTATCGGCGACCTTCATTGCTTCATCCATCAGATTTGCGGCCGGCACGACGCGCGCCACCAGGCCGGATTTTTCCGCTTCGGCGGCGTCCATCATGCGGCCGGTCAGTATAAGGTCCATGGCTTTCGCTTTGCCAACTGCATGCGTCAGGCGCTGCGTGCCGCCGATGCCGGGAATGACTCCGAGTTTGATTTCCGGCTGCCCAAATTTTGCATTGTCCGCGGCGATCACGACATCGCTCTGCAACGCAAGCTCGCAGCCCCCGCCAAGCGCAAAGCCCGCCACGGCAGCAACGACCGGTTTACGCGCATGCGCCACGGCATCCCAGTTTGAGACGAAATCGCCGAGATAGGCCTCGACGAAGGGCTTGTCCGCCATTTCCTTGATGTCGGCCCCGGCGGCGAAGGTTTTGTCGCTACCGGTGATCAGCATGCAACCGATCTTGTCGTCACCATCGAAGGCCTCGATCGCCTGCGTCAACTCGGCAATCAGCGCCTTGTTGAGCGCATTGAGGGCCTGCGGGCGGTTGAGGCGGATAATTCCGACACGGCCCTTTGTTTCGACGACAATGTTCTCGTAGGTCATGACTGATCCTGATTCAGTCGAGCTTGGCGCCCGAGCGTTTCACCACATCCGCCCATTTGGCGGAATCGGCCTTGATTGTCGCAGCAAATTCCTCGGGAGTGCCGCCACCCGGTTCATCGCCGAATTTCGAGAATTTATCGAGGAAGGCCTCCGACTTGAGCGCTCTGTTGATCGCCGCGTTCAGTTTGTCGATGATCGGGCGCGGCACGCCGGCTGGCGCGATGACGCCGGTCCAGGTGGCGGCGACATAGCCGGGCACGCCCGCTTCCGCGACGGTCGGCAAATCCGGAAACGAAGGGGAACGATGGTCGCCTGTAACCGCCAGTGCACGAACCTTGCCGTCGCGACCAAATGGCGCGATGGATTGCAGGCTTTCAAACATCAAGTCGACGTGCCCCGCAATGAGATCGTTGATCGCCAGCGAGCCGCCGCGGTAGGGCACATGAACGATTTTCGTTCCGGTCATATACTTGAAAAGCTCGGCACCGACGTGACCCGGCGAGCCATTACTGGATGAAGCATTGGTAAGCTTCCCGGGGTTCTGCCTGGCGTAATCGATCAATTCCTTGACCGAGCTCACAGGTAGCTTCGGTGAGACCGCGAGCAACATTTGTCCGCGCGTGACGAGGGCAATGGGCTGAAAGTCACGCTCGATGTCGTAAGGCAACTTCGAAACCATGTGGCGCGTGATTGCGAGCGCGCCGATCGGTCCCATGCCGATGGTGTACCCGTCCGGCAGGGACTTGGCGACCAGATCAAGCCCAATCGTCAGCGCGCCGCCGGGACGGTTGTCAACAATGATCTGTTGTCCCAGCTCCTGGCTCAGGACCGCACCGATAAGGCGCGCAGCGTTGTCGGTAGCGCTGCCGGGAGCCTGCGGCACGATCAATCGAATTGGATGGTCCGGATACTCCGCAGCCGGCGCAGCGGTCAACGTGACAGCAAGGAAAATAGACGTGACCAAGAACATCCGCATTGCAATCTCCGGCGGTTGGGCGTTCATACTCTGCTATTGCAGGCCTTGGCCCCGCAATCAACGACATGACAGCCGAACAAGTTACTTCTGGCAACTTGGGCAATAGAAGGTCGACCGACCGACCTGCACAACGCGTTTGATCTTGCCCTTGCAGCCAGGGCACGGCTCGTCCTCGCGGTCATAAACCCTGAAATTGTGCTGGAAATCTCCGAGCGAGCCGTCCGCGCGCCGATGATCGCGCAGCGAGGATCCTCCGGCCTCGATCGCATCCTTGAGCACCGCCTTGATGGCTTCGACCAGCCTTTCGGCGCGCTCGTTCGGCCTGCCATTTCGGCCAGCGATGGTCGAGGCCTGACGCTTGGGCGAGAGCCGCGCGCGAAACAAGGCTTCGCACACATAGATATTGCCGAGGCCAGCCACGACGCGCTGATCGCTGAGCGCCGCTTTCAGCGACGTCTTTTTGCCGGCGCATGCTTTCGCCAGCATCGCCGCATTGAATTCATTTCCCAACGGCTCCGGCCCGAGCGCGCGCAGCAGCGGCTCCTGCTCAAGCCTGGCACGCGGCACAAGCTTCATTGAGCCGAAACGCCGCGGATCGTTGAACGTCACCGTCGTACCGTTCGACATGTGAAAGACAATGTGATCGTGCACGGTGCTCTTTGATCGCTCGTGATAGTACGTTCCAGACGCGCTGTTCTTACCGACACGGAACGATCCGGACATGCCGAGATGCATCAGCAGCACGTCGCCGGACGAAAGATCGGCGAGCAG
>DASSYU010000011.1:0-9520 GCA_035703125.1 Pseudolabrys sp.
TTCGCTCAGCGTCGGCGCCGGCCAGGTCGTCGCTGTCATCGGTGCAAATGGTGCCGGCAAGAGCACGCTCCTCAAGTGCATCGCCGGCCTGATGCATCCGTCGCGCGGCGAAATTCTTTTCGAGAATGCGGCCACGACGAACACGCCCGCTTTCGAAGCGCTGAAACTCGGAATTGCGCTTGTCCCCGAAGGACGCAGACTTTTTCCATCGCTGACAGTCGAAGAAAATTTGCTGATCGGCGGCCAGTCGCGTCGCCCAGGGCCGTGGACGTTAGCGCGCGTATACGAATTGTTCCCGGTTCTGGCCGAACGACGAAATCTTCCCGCGCCGGCACTCTCGGGCGGCCAGCAGCAGATGGCGGCCATCGGACGCGCATTGATGTCCAATCCGAGACTGCTGCTATGCGACGAGATCAGCCTCGGGCTCGCGCCTATTGTCGTGCGCGACATCTACGCCCGCCTGCCGCAAATTACAGCCGAAGGCTTGTCTCTGGTCATTGTCGAGCAGGACATCGTTCAAGCCCTGCGGGCAGCGACTAACGTCTATTGCCTGCAGGAAGGCCGCGTCGTGCTGCATGGCGCCGCACGCGACCTCTCGCGCGAAAAAATTTCAGCAGCCTATTTCGGGGTTTGACCGGATGCAGTGGCTCAACGTCATCCTGCAGGGCGTGCTCATCGGCGGCTTATACGCAATGTTTGCGGCCGGCCTGTCACTGATTTTCGGAGTGATGCGGCTGGTCAATATTGCGCATGGCGATCTTATCGTGCTTGCGGCCTATGTCTCGCTTGTGGCCACGCAGGCTTTCGGGATGGATCCCCTCACCTCCTTGTTGCTTGTCGTTCCGGTCATGGCGCTGATCGGCTACGGGCTGCAACGCGGCCTGCTCAACCGGACGCTCGGTGATGACCTTCTGCCGCCGCTGCTGGTGACCTTCGGTCTCTCCATCATCATCCAGAATGGGCTTCTCGAGTTGTTCACCGCCGACAGCCGCAAGCTGCAGGCGGGTGCCATCGAAATTCAGACTTTCCAGCTTGTGCAGAATCTCTGGATCGGCGCGCTGCCGCTGATTCAATTCGTGGTCGCGGTGGCAGTCATCGGCGGACTGCAGCTCCTTTTCTACCGCACGGCGCTTGGCCGCGCGCTGCGCGCGACGTCCGACGATCAAGCTGTAGCCCAACTGATGGGGCTCGACACACGTCACGTCTTCGCCGTGGCGATGGCGCTGTCTTTGGCGGTGATCGCCATCGCCGGCGTATTTCTGGCCGTGCGCGCCAATTTCGATCCGGCCATCGGGCCCGCGCGGCTGATCTTTGCCTTCGAGGCGGTGATCATCGGCGGGCTCGGCAGCATGTGGGGAACGTTAGCGGGCGGCATTATCCTCGGTGTCTCGCAGGCGATCGGCGCGCAGATCGACCCCGGTTGGCAGCTGCTTGCAGGTCACATCGTGTTTCTCGCCATCCTCGCCGTGCGGCCGCAGGGTCTGTTTCCCAAGGTGTCGGGATGACTGTCGAACACGCCACACGTTCAAGCCGTATCGGCGTTGTGCTCATCGCCATCGCACTGGTCGTGCTCGCCTTGGCGCCGTACTGGGGCGATCGGCAGACACTGCGGCTGCTGGCGGAAATGTTCACCTTCATTGCGCTGGCAAGCCTGTGGAATCTGCTCGCCGGATATGCCGGACTTGTATCGGTCGGCCAGCAGGCTTTTGTCGGTCTCGGCGGCTATGTCCTGTTCGCACTGGCGATGCTGTTTGATGTCAATCCGATCCTGGCGATTTTTGTCGCCGGACCGGTCGGCGCTCTGGTCGCCGTTCCAGTGGCCTTGCTGATTTTTCGCCTGCGTGGCGCCTACTTTGCGATCGGCACATGGGTCGTGGCCGAGGTGTTCCGGCTGCTCGCGTCGCAGGTCTCGGTCCTCGGAGGCGGTTCCGGAATCAGTCTTCCAGCATCGGTGGTCCTCGCAATGGCCCCGAGCAGACAGATGCGCGAATTCGAAATGTATTGGCTTGCGCTTCTCCTGACGGTCGCGATCCTGGCAGCGATCTTTGTGCTGCTGCGCTCGCGTCACGGCCTCGCGCTGACCGCTATTCGTGACAATGAATTGGCCGCGCAGAGCACTGGAATTGGCGTGTGGAGCGTCAAGTTCGCGGTTTACGTCCTGACAGCCTTCGGCACCGCGATGGTCGGCGCCTTCATCTTCCTGCAGAAGCTGCGCATCTCGCCCGACACCGCGTTCAGCGTGAACGATTGGACAGCGTTCGTTATTTTCATCACCGTCATCGGCGGCATCGGCAGGATCGAGGGGCCGATCATCGGCACGATCATCTTCTTTGCTCTGCGGCAGTCATTCGCCGGCCTCGGCAGCCTCTACTTGCTCATGATGGGCGCGGTTGCCATCGTCGTGATGCTGTGGGCGCCAAAAGGACTTTGGGGAATGATCGTCGAGCGGCTCGGTTGGCAGATCCTGCCGCTGCAGCGGCATTTGGTGCTGAGAAAAGATGCGAGAGGAAAATCATGACCATTGTCGACATCTATTGTCATATTTACCCGGACCGTTTTTTCCGGCAGATGACCAAGGCCGCACCGAACCTCGAAAACATCGGAAAAAGGCTGCGCGGTGTGACCAAACTGTTCGATCTTGATGCCCGCTTCAAGGAAATGGATGAGTTCGACGACTACCGCGAGATCATCTCTTTGCCGAACCCTGCCATCGAAGACATCGCGTCTCCCGATGTCGGCCTCAACCTCGCACGCATTGCCAATGACTCGATGGCCGAGCTTTGCCGGAAGCATCCGGATCGTTTCCCGGCCTTCGCGGCCGCGCTGTGTCTCACCGACGTCGAGGGCTCGGTTGCCGAAGCCCGCCGTGCCATCAAGGATCTCGGCGCGCGCGGCGTGCTGATCTACACCAATGTCGCCGGCGAGCCGCTTGACCAGCCGAAGTTCGAGCCGATTTTCGCGACGATGGCCGAACTCGACCTGCCGGTCTGGCTGCATCCCGTCGGCACGGCCGCCATGCCGGATTATCCGGCCGAAAAAAAATCGCGATTTGAAATGTGGTGGTGCTTCCATTGGCCGTACGAGACGTCGGTCGCCATGGTGCGCCTGGTGTTTTGGGGACTATTCGACCGCTATCCGAAGCTGAAGATCATCACGCATCACCTCGGCGGAATGATTCCGTATTACGACGGCCGCGTCGGCGCCGGCCTGAAGGTTCTTGGGCAACGAACCTCGGACGAGGACTATTCAAAAATCCTGCCATCGCTGAAGCGGCCGCACATGGACTATCTGCACGGGTTCTATGCCGACACGGCAATGTTCGGCGGTGGCCCGCACGCAACGAGATGCGGGCTCGAGTTTTTCGGCGCGGATCAAGTGGTCTATGCAACCGATACGCCGCTTGGCCCGATTGCGCCGACGATCAAGACCATCGACGCGATCGGACTTTCAGACGCGGACCGCAGAAAGATCTTTTCCGGTAACGCTGAAAAGCTGCTCAATATGAAATTTCAATAGCGCAACCGGTCACGCCGGCTTTTTTGTCTTGTGGTCTTTGCCAGAGCCGACACCGCTCACCGGCGTCCAGCTCGGCGGATCGCTCGCCGGAAAGCTTTCATCGGAGTCAATCACAACCTCATCTTCTTCTTTACGCACGATTCGCTCGCGTTCTTTCTCCGCGTGGTTTTTCGGCCTTTCCGACATGGAAAACTCCCATTTGTTTCAGGGCGATAACCGCCATGACGGCACAGAAGTTCCATGAGGAAGTTTCGCTCTCCGGGCAACGGGTTCCGTTACAGGTCCTGCTTGATCCAGGTGCCCTGCACGTCCTCGCACCAGTTGCCGACATTCCACTCGCCCCAGGCGCCGAGACCGCCCAGTTCGTCCGGTCCGCAATAGACCGGGACGTGCACGACCGAGAGGCCTTCATGTTTGGACGCCGTTCTCAAGGCACCGCGCAGGGATTCGGCATTGTCACCACCGGAAACCGCGAGAACGCCTGACACGGCCGCAGCGACGCTCCTGTAGTCGACCGCAACGTGGTCATTCGTGCGGAATTCAGCCTGATATTGCGCCACCTGCAGACCGGTGATCGCGGCCATGCGCCGGTTGTCGAAAATCACGATCATGCCGCGCACGCGATGCTCGACGGCGTCGATAAGGATTTGCGGGTTCATCATGAATGAGCCGTCGCCGCAGAATGCAATTCCATAACGCGGCTTTTCGGCAAGCGCGCCGCCAAGCAACGCGCTCGCGGCGAAACCCATATACGACGCCCCGGCCTCGGTGAACGTGTCGCCGGTCCGTTCGTCTTCGACGATCTGGAAGCCATTGGCCTGCACGTCACCCGCGTCGAAGAATTTTACCGCGCCGATTTCTTTTGCAAAATCGGCAACTATCTTAATCGCTGCGGGCTGCGTCAGCACCGGCTTCTGCCACACCTCGTCGCGAAGCGACCCGCATGCATAGCGTTTTTGCTTGTAGGCCGACCATTCGGCCTTCTTGGCGACACAGGCCTTGAGCCACGGCCCCTTGTTGCCGTTCGCCTTCAGCACCTCGAGCTTACCGGCAAGGCGGTCGGCAACCGCGGCGATATCACCGACCAGCGCTACAGTGTTGTTGTAGTGAAGCGCATCCGCCAGATCGCCGTTGATGTTGATTACGGCCTGCGCGCGCTTGTATCCGATCCCGGAGCAATCCGCCTGACAGACGGCACGTGAGCCAATGACGATCAGCAAGTCGGCTTCGGCCATTGCATAATTGCCGCTGATCGAACCTTTCGAGCCGCCGACATGCATGTTCTGCGCGTGCGCGTCCGGCAGCACTCCGGTCGAGCTCGGCGAAAGAATGACCGCGGCACCTGCGGTTTCCGCAAGCCGCCGCACCGCTGCATCGTGACCGCGCGTGCCGCCGCCGGCCTTGATTGCGACTTTTGTCGCCTTTGCAATCATGTTGGCCGCCTGATCGATCGCCGCATCGTCCGCCGGCGCGAGTCTCGGCAGCTGGGGCCGCGCCGGCAGCGCGGAAAGATTCACGGTGACCATTGCGGGCTGCGTGTTGAGTGGCAGCAGAAGATAGAAAGGCCCTGCACGATAAGGATGATTGACGCACAGACTGCCGCGGCGCAGTGCATCGCGTAGCCCTTCCGGCGTGTGAAGGACGTAAGACTGGCCCATGACGGCCGTCATACGGCCGAACAGGCTCTGCTCCTCCTTCGGCACCTGCTGCATGTTGTAGCCTTCGCCAAAGGTCGTTTCGTCGCCGTAGATGTGATAGACGCCGACGCCGTTCGATGCGGCAGCGAGCGAGCCAGCAAAGGCTTGCATGGCACCCGGCCCGATTGACGTGACCACCGCGGAAAGTTCGCGGTATTGCCAGCGCAATGCCGTCGCGGCATGCGCCATTTCGACCTCGTTGCGGCAGTTGATCGTCCGCGTAACGCCCTCTTCCTCGTAAACGCGCAGCACATTGCCGAGATCGGTTGAGCCGTGGCCGAAAATGGCGAAGTATTTGCGGACGCCCTGCCTCAGCAAGCCGAGCACCAGCGCTTCCGACAGCGTGCACTCAACGAGCTTCGGCAGACCCGCGGCGATGGCCTGCTCGACGCCGCCGGCTTTAGCGATTGCACGCGCGCGTGTCCGCATGTCCTGCAATGGATTGGCCTTCTTCGGGTCAAGCATCACGCACTTCCCACGTGTTGCCGAAGGAATGGACCGACGATCTTATTCCACTCCTGCCAATGACGGCGATAGGAGTAATGCCCGCCTTCTTCGACGACAACGAGCTTTGAGCCCGCGATCGCCTTGTGCAGGTCCTCGGATTGATAGACCGGCACCGTGGCGTCGTCGCGTGTGCCAATAACGAGGGATGGAGCACGGATTTTGTGCAAATCGGAGCTGCGGTCGTGCGACATCGTCATATCCAGCCTGCCGGCAAGGACCTCAACCGGTGCGACTGTCTTCAGTGCGCGCCGCTCCAGTTCCATGACCTTATCGAGGTTGTAGCGGAATTGCATGGCGCCATTGGTGAACAGCGACGAAACCTTGACGTATTCCTCCGGCCCGTAGGAAAGCGCAATGTGTTTGCGCGCTGTCTGCACGCGGATGATGTATTCATCCGCCTTCACCCAGGTATTGGAAAAGATGCAGCAGCCAAGTCGGTCAGGATAGTCGATGGCGAGGTTCTGCAGCACGCAGCCGCCCGTCGATGTGCCGGCAACATGCGCCTTGCCGATACCGAGCTTGTCGAGCAGCGCGACGGCATCGCGCGCGATTGCCTGGGTCGAATATGAGTCCTTTGGCTTGTCGCTGTCGCCGGCGCCGCGGTGGTCGAAGGAAATGCAGCGATAGCGTTTGGAAAATTCAGCGAGCTGGAATTCCCAAGCGTTGAGCAAGCCGACCAACCCTGGAATGAACAGGATCGCTTCGCCCTGGCCACGCTCCTCGTAGTTCAGCGTGATATGACCGACATCGATGCGGGGCACGAGTCGCTCCTGTCCATCTCCTGTCCGTCAAACAACACCGCCGCGATGAAACCATCGCGGCGGCGCTTCTGATTTATATGTCAGTTCTGCTTGCTGGCCTCTGCCGCTTCCTTCAGCGTCGGCGCCCAGCGCGGAATGTCCGACGCCACGGTCTTGCGAAGGTAGTCGGGGCCACGTTCCGACTTCGGCGGCACGGTGCCGCCGAGCTTGCCGAGCCTTTCCGCCGTCGCCGGATCATCTAGCGCCTTGTTGAGCGCGTCGGCGAGCTTGTTGACGATTTCCCTCGGTGTGCCCTTGGGCGCATAGATCCCGCTCCAGATGTTGAGCTGGAAATCTGACACGCCGGCTTCCTTGGCGGTCGGGACGTCCGGGATGGCCGCAAGGCGCTGCGGACCGGCCACCACCATGCCCTTGACCTTCTCGCCCTGGATCGCTGCCGCCATGACGAGGGCCTGCTCACAGGCAATGTCGACATGCCCGCCCATCAGATCGTTCATTCCGGGGCCCATGCCGCGATAAGCAACCATGGTCGGCTTGATGCCGGCGACCTGGTTGAACAGCAGACAAGCCATGTGCGAGGTGCCACCCACGCCGCCAAAGGCCTGCTTCACCTCGGGGCCTTTCTGCTTTGCCCAGGCGATGAACTCTTTCAGGTCTTTCACCGGGATGTTCTTGTTGATGGAAACAGCCGCGGGCGCATTGGCCGACATGCCGATCGGCTCGAAATCCTTGGTCGAGTCGTATTTGAGATTTGGATAGAATGTCGGCGCCGCAATGATCGTACCCATGCTGGCCGCAAACAGAGTATAGCCGTCGGGCGCAGCTTCGGACGCACGCGTTGCGCCGACTGTACCGCCGGCGCCGCCAACGTTCTCGATTATGATGTTGTGACCAAGATGTTTGCTCATGCCGTCCGCCGCGATGCGCGCCACGATGTCGCTCGGGCCGCCGGCCGGGAACGGCACGATCATCTTGATTTCGCGGCTTGGATAATTTTGCGCGTGCGCCGCACTGGCAATGGCAAGCGCGGCGAGCGCTCCTGCTATCTTGATCGCATATTTCATCATATCCTCCCTCTTTGCCTTATTCACGTTGTGCGTTTCGAACTTCTCCCAGACAAAAAACAACATTCACTCCGCAGCCTGCATGGCTTCGCTTCGCTCTTTCTCGCGGATCGCCATCAGCACTTTTTCCGGCGTTGCCGGAAGCGACGTGATGCGGACACCGACCGCATCGTAGATCGCATTCATGACCGCCGGAATAGTCGGCACCATTGCCGGTTCTCCGACACCTTTGACCCCGAGCGGCCCGATCGGATCGGGATCCTCGATAATGATCGAATTGATCCGCGGCACATCGAGCGCGGTGGGCAGTATATATTTGGCAAAGCCTGACGTGCTGGTGCGGCCGCCGTCGAGCTTGTAGTCCTCCATCAATCCCTGCCCCAGTGCCTGGACGATGCCGCCCTCGATCTGGCCTTCCACACCTTGCGGATTGACGGCGCGGCCGACGTCGTGCGCGGCCCAGATGCCGAGCACCTGCACCTCGCCGGTCACGGTATCGACTTCGACCTCCGCCACCTGCGCGCCGAAAACGTAAGCCTGCCAAGGTCTTCCGGAACCATCGACCGGGTGGAGACCGGTTGTGTCCGTGCCGAAGGTGGCCGAGCCGACCGGTACAACGCCGCGATTTTTTGCCGTGCTCACGGCCTCGCCCATGGTGATGCGATGATTGGTGTTCTCGGCCCAGATCTCGCCGTTGCCGGCGCAGATCGTTTCGGCATCGACGTCCCATACCTCCGCCATGACATCGACCAACCGCTTGCGTGCCTCGCGCGAGGCGAGCGCCACGGCATTGCCGATCATGTAGGTCTGGCGGCTGGCGCCGGCGTGCGAGGCTTCCGGCGCACGGGCCGTATCGTTGTCGCCGATCACCACGTGCTCGGGCTTCACGCCCATCTCGTGCGCGGCGATCTGCGCGAGCACGGTGAGGATGCCTTCGCCGATCTCGGTGACGCCGGTCACGATCTTCGCGCTGCCGCCGTCGTCGATCTCGGCCCAGGCGGCGGCACGATCGATGACCGCGGTGCGGGCGATCCCGTACCAGCATGCCGCCATCCCTCGTCCGCGTTTGCGGGCCATGCGCCTACTCCGCTGCTTCCTGTTTTTCCGAAGCCTTGAACCGCGCGCCGAGCGCGCAAGGCGGGCGGATGTCGTCACGACCGAGATCGCGCCGCGTGTCACCACGTGAGGTCGGCGGTCCGGCTTCCCAGCCGGATGCCTTCTCCAGCGCATTGAGGGCGCGTGTCAGGCTGACCGACGTCAGCTTGGCCTTCGTATGTGTGAGGGCGCCATCACGCATTGCGTTGATGCAGCGAATTTCGAACGGATCGAGGCCGAGCCGCTCGGCGCAGATATCGAGATGAGATTCCGTCGCAAACGCCGTCTGCAGGGCGCCGAATGAACGGAAGGCGCCGGACGGCGTGTTGTTCGTGTAGATCCCGTAGGTGTCAACTTTCACGTTCGGGATGGCATAGGGCCCGGCCGCAAGGATTGCAGCCTTGCGCATGACGCCTTCGGTCGACAGGCCATAAGCGCCGCCGTCGCAAATCATCTTCATTTCCAGTGCGCGGATGCGGCCATCGCGCATCAATCCCATGCGCAGGACCGTGCGCGACGGATGGCGCTTGGCCGTGGAAACGATCGATTCCTCGCGGGTGAAGACAAGCCGCACCGGGCGATGCGTCTTCATCGCGAGCAGCGCCAGCATGCCCTGGTAGATCATGTCTTCCTTGCCGCCAAAGCCGCCACCGACCGGGCTCATGATGAAGCGCACCTTGGAGATCGGTTTCGCGATGATGCGCGCCAGCATGTGGCGGTGATGCGTGATGTTCTGATCGGGCGATACGATCGTCACGACGCCGTCGTGATCGACGTAGGCAAGGCCGGCCTCAGGCTCGAGGTAGGCGTGCTCGATCGGTTGCGTCGCGTAGGTTTCCTCGACGACCAGGTCGCTTTCGGCGAAGCCCTTTTCGACATC
>DASSYU010000100.1:0-2039 GCA_035703125.1 Pseudolabrys sp.
GGGGCGCGTCAGCGCCGGCTTCACCGTGACCGCGGAGGCGGATGCAGCCGACGTCTCGATGCGGCTGCGTGAGCGCGGCTGGATCGCCTACCGTCTGCGGCTCGAAGCCGAGCAGCATGCCTGGGTCGCAACCGTCATTGACTGGGCACGCCGCGCGGCGTGAACGCCATAGCCGATCAAGATATTGACGAAGACTTGGGCGAAGGGCGCCTGGTCTGCTCAAGCAAGCGGGCAACCTGACTTGCGCCGGAAAAGCCGAGCCGCGACACATCGGGATTGAGCACACCGTTGCGGGGCGCGTCCTGCACGCCCTTGCGGATGATCGCCGCCATCTCGTCCGCGATCTGCTGCGAGTCCTTCGCGGCGGCAATTGATCGGTAAAAATAGTTGGCCATGGCACCCAGGCCGCGGGCGTGCTGGCGGTCCAATTCTGCCAGGTCGAGGACCGACGCCGGCTATTGCATGGTGTCGGCCCGCGGCTTTGTAAAAACCCGTGCGTTCAGAACTTGGCTGATAATCTGCGGCGGCAGCAGCAGCGTCGGCAAGCCCATCGACAGAGCCTGCAGCATTGTTGTGCTGCCTGGAGCCGTGATGAGCAGATCCGCGTCCTGCAACGTCTGCTCGAATGCGTAGGGCGTCTGCGGGCCAATCGCCTGGCATTCCGGGAACATCGTGCGCAGCTGCGCGCAGGCGGCAGGACTCAAGTTGCCGCATACGGCAAAGACGCGCTGCCCGCTCGCGCGCAAACAGCCGGCGAGCGGCAAGGCGACAAGTTTCAAATAGGACTCGGCGGCGCCGTCCGCCAAATCCTGGTCAATCCCTGGAACGTCATAAACACGAAGGCCACCGATATTGACGACAATGCCGCGGCCACCCCGCCGGTTGCGTCCCGTGGGCACTATTGGATTGATCCACCTGACATCCGGCCAAGCCCGAAGCCCCGGATTTGGGAGCGGCAACAATTCGGCCGGATATTTCTGCCCGCAATAGTGGGCGATCTTGTCGAGCGCGGGAAGCTCGCCATCGGTCTTGCGCACATAGGGAAGGCTGTCGACGAAGACGACCGGCACGGCCCAGGTCGGCAATCCGGTTCGCGGCGAAAGTATCGTTGATCACCAAAGCCACATCCGACTGTTCGGGCGCACCTTCGGCGAAGCGGTGATGGAAACCCAGCAGGTCTTTCGTCAGGCCGGTTATGCGTGCGTTACCGTAGAGCGTAACGTCGGCATGAGGCAGCTCATCCAGAATGAGACGGAGTTTGCCTACCCCGTCCCAGCCATAGTACCGGACTGCAGCAAGGAGAGAGAATTTTGGCCTGTCGGGCGGCATGTCGTCTGTCGCGGCCCGGGGCCGCCTTCCTCAGCCTGTCGAGGCGCCACCAAACACACCGGGCGTACTCGCGCAATCCGGGACCATCCGCGTGGCGCGCGGAATAATACTGACGAACGTTGTCGTGCCCTGGCCGTGCGCAGTCCGCTCCAGACGCAGCAATACCCGCGTCCCTGAGGGGAACGCGGGTATTTGTTAAAACCAGACCGCGATCAGGGAAGCGGTACGACGTCGGACGGAAAGCTCTTCATGTCGACGGGCTGCGCGACATGAAGATCATAGGTCGGCACCGGATATTTCACCGAGTCGCTCAGATTGAGCTTGTGGGAAGCCACGACCGACTTGACGGCAAAAACGCCGAGCACGGCGACGATCAAAACTGTCAAACTTTTGCGCATAAGTACAATCCTGCTTGGCCCAACAGACCGGCACAATCGCGAGTCACACGACGGTGAACCTGCTATAGGGCGGCCGTTACTGAGCGGTTAACACTTCTGCTGCCGGGTAGTTATTGGCCCTTCGCGCGGCATGCAAGCGCAGCAGCTTTTGCTCACATGCTGTTGATGCCCACGTTATGCCGGCAGCGATTGCAAAACGCGCTGCATTTCGTGCGTCAAATTCGAGTCAATCACAAATCAATCACCAGCCATGCGCCGCGCGCGGCCGCACGCCGCGAAATGAGAATGCCGGCGCAGCGAAAATCAAAGACT
>DASSYU010000169.1:0-3268 GCA_035703125.1 Pseudolabrys sp.
GCCCTGAAAAATAAAAACGTCCACCGCCTGAAGCGGCGCGAATACAAACATCGTCAGAACAAGCAATATCGTAAGCAGCGTCAGCAACCGATCGCGATGCTTTTGCCGCAGGCGGCGTACATCGCCTATCGGGTCCACTAACGCAGGGGTCTGATGGTCGCGCCGCCTCATCGCCGTCCCGCCGCCCAAGGTCATGCTGCGTCCATCGTAGCGAGTCCAATCGGCGGAATGGAAGGGGTGCGAGTAATCTCTAAGTGTCGGGTCGCCCCGCGGCGAACTTCAAAAGACGCCACACCACGCGGTGACGGCGAGCTAGCCCGTCTTGCGGCGGCCGCCTGCACGCGCGGGCTTTCTTGCCGCCTCTTTCGCCGGCTTCTTGCCGGCAATCGAGAACAGCATCTCGCGCTGGCCCTCGATGCGCTTCTTGCCACGCTTCGCCTTCATCGGCTTTTTGCCGGAGGTCTGCTCGGTACGGATGCTCTTGCGCAAGGCATCCATGAGATTGATGACCTTGGCAGGCTCGCCGCGCTTCGGCGCCTCGATCTTTATCCCTTTCGATTTCTTCTCGATCAGCTCGCGCAGCGCCGCTTCGTAATGGTCCTCAAAAGACTCCGGCTCGAAGTGACCTGACTTTGTCTCGACGATGTGCTGGGCGAGATCCAGCATATCCTTCTTGACCTTGATGTTCGGAATGTCGTCGAAATATTCCTTCTCGTCGCGCACCTCGTAGGGATAGCGCAACAGCGTGCCCATGAGGCCCTTGCCGCGCGGCTCCATCGCGATCACATGCTCGCGCGTCGTCAGTACGACGCGGCCGATCGCGACCTTGTCCATCTTCGCGATGCTCTCACGGATGACGGCGAAAGCCTCCTGCCCCACGTCGCCGTCCGGCACGATGTAATATGGGCGCATGTAATAGAGCTCGTCGATCTCCGACCGCGGCACGAACTCGTCGATCTCGATTGTCTTCTTGCTTTCCAGTGCGACCGCCTCGAGCTCCTCGTCGCTGATCTCGATGTATTGGCCTTTCTCGACCTGGTAGGCCTTGACGATGTTCTGCTGCTCGACTTCCTCGCCGGAGTGCTCATCGACCTTGCGGTAGCGGATGCGGTTGCCGGTCTCGGCGTTGATCTGGTTGAAGCTGACTTTCTCGCGCTCGCTGGTCGCGGGGAAAAGCTGGATCGGACACGAAACCAGCGAGAGACGAAGAAAACCCTTCCAATAGGCACGCGGGGCCATGACAAACTCCTGATACGCATACGCATCCTACTAACGAGATATTGAATGTATCCGCTCCTGGCCCGTCCTGCACGGTGCGCGGCGACCACGTTCTACCTCCGTTCCGGCTTTTTCATCTTTCGGGTTAACCGAAGGAAAGCACGAAGGCCCGCCCGCGAGCTTCTGCCGCACCACGCTTTTCCATGCCCGGAAGCGCGCTCATGTGGCGGTTGAAGAACTTCACGCGCCACGTGACCTTCCTCACACAGCCGCAAGCCGCCTCGCCGCTACTGTTCCCGTATGCAGGCAAATGTACGGGAGGCGTCAATGCCCGAACTTTCCGCAACAGACCAATCCGAGCAAAGCAACATCGTCACCTGGAAGGTGATCTCGATCGGCACGGCGATCGTGCTGGTCGTGTTCCTCTTCCTGTGGCTCTAGGCGCAGCCGACGGCCGTCGCCAGGCTGGAACGCAATGCATGCGAGCGGCGTTTGTGTGCCGATGCGAATGCCGCTGTTCTCATACTTCGTCGTGATGGGTTTCACGCTTACGGTGGCCCTGATCTACATCAGCGATCGAATCGAGCCGCTCGGCTCGCCGGTCCCGACATCGCAGATCGTGGGCATTGCCAAGCCGTTTAAGCCTGAGCCGGAGCGGTCTCCCTACAAGGTCACGGGGACGAATTTCGCGGCTGCATACAAGCCAGCGTCCGCGCGTGCCGCCCACGAGCCGAAGCCTACCCGCCGGGCTGACTCGCTCCCGCAGCAACGGTCCGCTGACAACGCCGAGGCCCGCCGCGTTCCACCCTGGAAGCACATCGCGCAAAATCCGATCGCGGCGCTCATGAGCATTCACTGACCGGCGCAACGCTCTCCGATCACACAAGCCTGATGCAACGCCCCGGAACTTGCCCGGGCAAGCAGCATTGTCACACCGACAGTCCAGTGGAGGGCGAAAGAGATGGTCAGAACCGTAGCGGCGAAGACGCGCAAAGCGATCGTCAGAGCTGCGCAACATAGCGCTGAGAAGATCAGAGCAGTGGCCGCTGACGCGGCCAGCGCAGCAACTCAGGCGGCCGCCGGAGTCGTGCTCGCGTCGACAGCGAATGCGCTCGAGGCGGGCCGCACGGAAGTCGCGCAGTCCATGCCCAGCGTCAAAAAGACGCTTGGACGCGCTGCAAAGCATACGATCGGCGGGCGCCGTCGCGCAGCCAGCGGACGCAAACGCTCCGCAAGACGGGCAACCGCTCGCAGAAAGCCAGCTCGAAAAAAAGCGGCGCCGAAACGCAGGGCAAAACGCCGGTCGCGATAGCTTCATGCCGCAGACTGCCGCGCGGAGTTTGGCGATATTTGGGATAAAGACGCATGACGTCAGCATCCGGCGAGCTTAAGGGTCCGCAGCGCGCGCGACCGCGGAAGGGATTACTTGATGTTGCAGGCGGCGCCTGGCAGGATCTGGGCGACCTGATTCATGCGGAACTGGAACTGCTCCGCGCCGAGATTTCCGAAAAACTTACGCTCTCCGCATGGTCGGCAAGTCTTATTGGCGGCGGTGCCGTCCTGTTGCTGGCGACGCTGGTGTTGCTGTTACAGGCAGCGATCGGAGCAGTCGTTGCGCTCGGCGCCTCATGGCTAGCGGCCGTCCTTGTTGTGGCTGCGGTCACGTTGGTGCTCGGCGGCAGTTTGATCTGGTCGGGATTCAATAGTCTTGCGCATCGCCTGAACCCGACAAAAACGATCGCGCAGATCCAGAAAGACGCAAAAGCCCTCACCGGATCGGAGTGACAATGGCCTCATCACGCGAACTTCAACGCAGAGCCGATCAGGCGCGCGAGCGACTGAGCAACCGCCTCACGGAACTTAGTGATCAGCTTTCCCCTTCGGCCGTGATCGGCGATTTGCTGACGACCGATTACGATAAAGCGCGGCAGGACGTGACACAGTTTCTGTCGAAGCACGTGCGGGGCAATCCGCTCGCCTTCGCGCTGATCGCCGCAGGCGTTGGCTGGCTGATGATCTCGGAGGTCGGGTCCTCGTCCAGACTGCGTTC
>DASSYU010000190.1:0-6704 GCA_035703125.1 Pseudolabrys sp.
CAACAAGATCAACCCGACGACGCCCGACGCCGTTGGCTGGGCGATTGATCTTTCTGGCGGGATTCAGCGCGTCGCCATCGAGCATGGCTGCACGCCTTACGGCAACGGCAAGGCGCGCGCCAACGCGTTCGGCTTGCCGGATGCGATCCCGGTGCACCGCGAGCCGATCTATACGCCGCGGCCGGAGCTGGTTGCGAAATACCCGACGCTGCCGGACGCCAAACAGTTCCGTGTGCCCAATATCGGCTTCACGGTGCAGAAGGCGGCGGTCGACAAGGGCATCGCCAAGCAGTTCCCGCTGATCTGCACCTCCGGCCGCCTGGTCGAATACGAAGGCGGCGGCGAGGAGACGCGGTCGAACAAGTGGCTCGCCGAGCTTCAGCAGGAGGCGTTCATCGAGATCAACCCGGCGGACGCAACCGAGCGTGGCATCAAGGACGGCGCCTGGTGTTTGGTGTCCGGCCCCGAAATGCCAAGCGGGAAGGTCTGCCGCGTGAAAGCCTTGGTCACTGAGCGCGTCGGCAAAGGCGTCACCTGGATGCCGTTCCACTTCGCCGGCTGGTTCATGAGCGAGGACCAACGCGGCAAGTATCCCAAAGGCGCGGACCCCATCGTCTTGGGCGAGAGCGTCAACACGATCACCACATACGGCTACGATCCGGTGACCGGAATGCAAGAACCCAAAGCCACCCTCTGTCAGATCCGGGCGGCATAAGGAGCAACGACCATGGCACGTATGAAATTCCTCTGCGACGCCGATCGTTGCATCGAATGCAACGCTTGCGTCACCGCCTGCAAGAACGAGCACGAGGTCCCGTGGGGCATCAACCGCCGGCGCGTCGTCACGCTCAATGACGGCAAGCCGGGCGAGCGC
Organism: Pseudolabrys sp.; assembly: GCA_035703125.1. GTDB lineage: Bacteria > Pseudomonadota > Alphaproteobacteria > Rhizobiales > Xanthobacteraceae > Pseudolabrys. The sequence goes on from DASSYU010000190.1 coordinate 875, forward strand.
TCGGTCTCGATGGCCTGCATGCACTGCACCGACGCGCCCTGCGCGGCGGTGTGCCCGACGAACGTCTTCTACACGACCGCCGACGGTGTCGTCTTGCACTCGAAGGACCTGTGCATCGGCTGCGGCTACTGCTTCTACGCCTGCCCGTTCGGCGCGCCGCAATATCCGAAGGTCGGCAACTTCGGATCGCGCGGCAAGATGGACAAGTGCACCTTCTGCGCCGGCGGCCCCGAGGCGGACGGCAGCAAGGAGGAGTTCGAGAAATACGGCTCCAACCGCCTTGCCGAAGGCAAGCTGCCGCTGTGTGCCGAGATGTGCTCGACGAAGTCGCTGCTCGCGGGTGATGGCGACGTCATTGCCCAGATCTACAAGGAGCGGGTGTCGAAGCGCGGCTACGGCTCCGGTGCTTGGGGCTGGCAAACCGCCTATCGCGAGTCGATCGCCACCTGACTTTTTTGGCGGCGCGGGGTGTCGCCCGCGCCGCTACATTCGCCAACAAGAAACTTGATAGGGGAGGATGCCGTGGCGAAACCTTTTGAACGGATCCGGGTCATCGTCTGCGCTTTGGCGCTCGCGTTTATCGTAGCCTCTGTGGCACCGGTGACCGCGCAAGCGCCGATCAATCCAACCACAAGCGCGGTGAAGGAGCAGCAGCTGCTGCAGGAGCTCGGTCGCATCCAGGGCCGCACCACGATCCCGGATGTGAAGTCCAACGTGTTGGAGCAGCCGCAAGGGCGCGAATGGCGGCACTTTCATGAAGTGACACTCCGCTGGATTGGCGGCATCGCGGTTGTCGGCATGCTCGCCCTGATCGTCATCTTCTATCTCTCACGCGGAATGGTGAAGATCGAGAGCGGGCGTTCGGGCCGGAAGATCGAACGCTTCAACGCCTTTGAGCGATCCGTGCACTGGTTGACGGCGACCTGCTTCATCATTCTTGCGCTTTCCGGGCTCAACATAACCTTCGGCAAGCCTTTGCTGCTGCCCTTGCTTGGACCCGAAGCCTTCACGACCTGGTCGGAACTGGCAAAGTACGCGCACAACTATCTCAGCTTCCCATTCACCATCGGTGTTGTGCTGATCTTCCTGATGTGGGTCGGGGGCAATATCCCAAGCGGCGTTGACGTCGAGTGGATCAAACGCGGAGGCGGCATTGTTGGCAAAGACCATCCGCCCGCCTACCGGTTCAACGCCGGCCAAAAACTGATTTACTGGATTGTGGTGATCGGCGGCGGCGCTTCGGCCGTGACCGGGTATCTGTTGCTATTCCCGTTCTACGGAACAGGCATCGAAGGCATGCAACTCGCTCAGGTCGTGCACGCGATTGTCGGGGTGCTCTTCATCGCTGCCATGCTGGGCCACATCTACATCGGCACCATCGGCATGGAAGGCGCATTCGAGGCCATGGGCGAGGGCACCGTCGACGTCAATTGGGCCAAGCAGCACCACAAATTGTGGATCGAGGAAGAAATGGGGAGCAGCCCCAAAGGCGCGCGAACCCAGCCAGCCGAGTAGTCCGGCAAAAATCGCTATCGATGACGCCCGGCTGCAAAGCCGGGCGTTTTGCTATAAGGGGCCATGCGCATTATCGGTCTCGCCGGCTGGAGCGGCTCCGGCAAAACAACCTTGATCAAGAAGCTGATCCCCTGCCTGATCGCGCGGGGCTCGAGCGTTTCCACGCTCAAGCACGCACATCATGGCTTTGATCTGGACCAGCCCGGCAAGGATTCATTCTTCCATCGCGCTGCCGGCGCCACGGAGGTGATCATTTCATCGGCCAGGCGATGGGCCATTCTGCACGAACTGCGCGAGGAACCGGAATGGGATTTACCCGCGTTGGTCGCCAAGATGTCACCGGTCGATCTGGTGCTGGTGGAAGGCTTCAAGCGCGACGCTTTTCCGAAACTGGAAATCCATCGTGCAGCCAACGGCAAGCCTCTTATTCACCCGGACGATCCGCATATTGTGGCGATTGCGGCAGATATCGCGCTGCCGCAAGCAAAGATTCCCGTGATCGACCTTAACAATGTCGAGGCAATAGCCGATCTGTTGCTCAAGAATGCGGCGCCGGTCGCTGCGATCAACGCCGCCGCAAGGGGCGCATAATGGCGCAGCTTACCGACGACTGCTTCGCCTTTTCCGGTCCGCTGCTGCGGCTCGACGATATGGAGCGGCTCATCGGCGAGCGGGTCACACCGGTTGCAGAAATCGAACGCGTGCCGTTGCATGGTGCGCGCGGGCGCGTCGTAGCTGACGATGTAAAAGCCCCGGTCGATCTGCCGCCGTTCGACAATTCCGCCGTCGATGGCTACGCGGTGCGGCATGCGGATTTGCGGCCGGACGGGGATACAACGCTTCCGGTTGCCGGCCGTCTCACGGCCGGCGCGAAGGAAAGTCTGTCGCTCAGGCTTGGCGAAGCTATTCGCATCTTCACCGGTGCGGTAATGCCAAAGGGCGCAGACACTGTTTTCATGCAGGAGGACGTGACTGTCGAAGGTGACCGCGTAACGGTGCCGAAAGGGCTGAAGCTCGGCGCCAATCGCCGTCTCGCGGGCGAGGACGTTCCTGCCGGCGGCATCGTTCTGTCCGCCGGCACCGTGCTGGAAGCACAACACGTCGCGCTCGCCGCCGCCCTGGGATTGACCGAGCTTGCGGTGCGCCGGCGGCTCAAGGTCGCGATTTTTTCCACCGGTGACGAAGTGGTCGAGCCGGGTTCAAGCCGCGGTGCCGCCGCGATCTTCGATTCGAACCGGATACTGCTGGCGGAATTGCTGGAGCGGCTCGGCGCGATTGTCACCGATCTCGGCATTCTCGCCGACAACCCGGACAAACTGTCGGCCAAGCTGCACCAGTCGGCCGCGGGTCACGATCTTATCGTCACGTCGGGCGGCGTTTCGACCGGCGAAGCCGATTTTGTGCGCAAGGCCGTGGAAAGTATCGGCACTCTGGTGTTCTGGCGCGTTGCGATAAAGCCGGGCCGGCCGGTGGCGCTTGGCGTGATCCCGTCCGGAGCAGGGCACAGCGCGGTCTTCGTCGGCCTGCCCGGCAACCCGGTGGCGGTCTTCGTGACCTTCGTGCGCGTGGTGAAGCCCTTGCTGCGACGCCTGTCAGGCGCCCGGCAGGACAAGGTCGTACCGTTGCCGGTACGAGCCGCCTTTGCTTACAGGAAAAAGAAAGATCGCCGCGAATATGTCCGCGTGGCCCTCAGGCATGCCGCGGATGGTGAGGTCGAGGCCGTCAAACACCCGCAGGATGGAGCAGGCATTCTCACGTCACTGACGCAGACCGATGGATTGCTGGAATTCCCGGAGGATGTGACAACAATCGAGCCTGGCGCCCGCGTCGGCTTTCTCTCCTACGCAGCGCTTATCGGCTGATGGCCGAGCTTTAGGCGCCTAGGCGCACGGCGTTCGTTGTGAATGCTTTGTCGACCGGCTCCTGGATGCTGGCAAGCACCACGCCGCCGATTACAGCAATGACGATGGCTGCCACACAGGCCACGATGAAGCTTTTCATTGAATTGGCTCCTCTCCCGAACCTTTCCACTATAGCAAATTTGGGGCCGGCGGGAGTGAGAACCAGCTGTTGGCAAGGCTGTCAGCTATGCTGCAACGCAATGCGCTCGGCACGGGCGGCATCTTCCGGCGTGTTGACGTTGAAAAACGGATCGACCGGCTGATCCGGCCAGTCGGCGATGGCGACACCATGCCGCGCGGTCCAGACCTCGATCTTGCGCATGCCGTCTTCGGCGAGTGCCTTGCGCAGATCCTCGCGCAACGCCAGCGGCCACAAACCCACAACGGGATGACGCCACTCTCCGGAACGCGCACAGGCCAGCGGCACGCCCGCGCCCATCTTGCGCCGAGCCTGGTGCAGGCGTTCGACAAGATCGTCCGGCAGGAACGGGCAGTCGCCCGGCACGCTGACGATCCACTCGATCCCATTCTTCTGCTTGGCAAGCCAATCCAGCCCGGCAAGAATCCCCGCAAGCGGCCCGGCAAAATCCGGCACGCTGTCGGCCACAACGGTCAACCCCGTATCGGCAAAACGCTTTGGGTCGCCGTTTGCGTTGATGATGATGCCGGTGCATTGCGCCGACAGCGTCGCCAAAACACGGTCGAGGATCGACACGCCGCCGATCTCGATGCGGGCCTTGTCGCCGCCGCCCATGCGGCGCGCGAGCCCGCCTGCGAGCACCAGGCCAAAAGTCGGTGGATGGTCAGTCGTCATGCACGGCGGCCTTACGCCGGTGCTTGGCGCTTTCTTCCTCGACGTAAGCGAGGTCCTGATCGAAAACGATCCGGTCTTCGCCGGCGAGTGCGACGAAGCGCTTGCCACGCGCGCGGCCAATCAGTGTCAGGTTCGCCTTGCGCGCAAGCTCGACACCCCAGGCGGTGAAGCCGGAGCGTGAAATCAGGATCGGAATTCCCATGCGTACGGTCTTGATCACCATTTCCGAGGTGAGACGGCCGGTCGTATAGAAAATCTTGTCCGAGGCTGACACTTTTTCCCGGAACATCCACCCTGCAATCTTGTCGACGGCATTGTGACGTCCGACGTCTTCCATATAGACAAGCGGCTCGTCGCGCCGCGCGAGCACGCAGCCGTGAATGGCGCCAGCCTCAAGATAAAGCGATGGCGTCGTGTTGATCTTCTGAGTGAGGGTATAGAGCCACGAGGTGCGCAGCTCGGCCTTCGGTAGTGTGACATTTTCGAGCGCTTCCATGAGGTCGCCGAAAACGGTGCCCTGCGCGCAGCCCGAGGTCTGCACTTTCTTCTTGAGCTTTTTCTCGTAATTCGTTTTGCGCTTGGTGCGCACGACCACAACCGAGAGTTCCTCGTCGCAGTCGACACCCGTCACTACGTCGGCGGGCAACAACATGTGCTGGTTGAGCAGGTACCCGATTGCCAAGTATTCCGGGTAATCGTTGATCGTCATAGCGGTTACGATTTCCTGGCTGTTGAGGAAAATCGTCAGCGCGCGTTCGACGGTGACGGACGTCTCGATGCGGGCCCCGGTCTGATCGACGCCGGCAACCCGCTCGGTCAGCCGTGGATCGAGCGGGTTGGGCCGGATAATGTAGCTGTCGCCGCTTTTGCTCATGCGATCACTATAGCAGACATCTTGGCACAGCATGAAAACTGCCCATCATAAGTGGGCAGCGGTGCCCGTTTTGTCCATGTCTCATGCGATGAATTGACGAAGATGGTTTCCAAGCGGCGTGCCGCAGACATAAACTAGCCGCCAACGAAAAAGCCACTCCGGGAGATGCCTGTCATGCTTCGTGCCACCAGAGACATCATGCTGCCGACCACGATCACCGGCTCGCTGCCGCGGCCGAGCTGGTACACCCAAAATCTCGGCTCGCGCAGCTTTCTCGATGCGATGGTGAATAACCAATTCCGTGAACAATACGTAGATACGGTGTCGCTGTATCTGCACGAGCAGGAAATTGCCGGCCTCGACATCGTCACCGACGGCGACGCGCATTTCGATTCCGACGTTGGCGGCCAGAGCTGGACGAACTATCCGCCACGGCACATGGGCGGGTTCGATCACAACCCACAGCCAATCCCGGCCGGTCAGGGTGGCCTCGGATTTCCACCCGGCCACATTTTGCACGACTACCTTGAATCACGCGTGATGCCCAGCATCATCGGACCGGTGACGCGCGGCGATCTGCAATATGCCGCCATGTTCAAGGTGGCGCAGCGTATGACCAGAAAGCCGGTCAAATTTGGCACCATCGGGCCGGAGCTGGTCGCCTTCGCCGTGCAAGACAGACACTACAAGTCGCTGAAAGATCGCATCCTCGCGATTACCGACGCT
>DASSYU010000292.1:0-3316 GCA_035703125.1 Pseudolabrys sp.
TGGGGAATTGTCGCGTTTGCGTCGTCGCTCGACCAGGCGGGGCCGTTTACGCGCAGCGTGCGTGATGCGGCGATCCTCCTGCGTTCGATGGCGGGGCCGGATGCGAAAGACACGACATGCGCGGACTTGCCGGTGCCCGACTATGAGGCGGCAGTCGGAAAGTCGGTGAAAGGCCTGCGTATCGGCATTCCGAAGGAATATCGCCTCGACGGGATGCCGGCGGAAATCGAGAAAATCTGGGAGAGCGGCCGCGCATGGTTGAAAGCAGCCGGCGCCGACCTCGTCGAAGTTTCGCTGCCACACACAAAATATGCACTGCCTGCGTACTATATTGTGGCACCCGCAGAGGCGTCGTCGAACCTCGCGCGCTACGACGGCGTGCGTTACGGGCTGCGCGAGTCGGGCGGCGATATTACAAAGATGTATGAAAACACCCGCAGCAAGGGCTTTGGGGACGAAGTGCGAAGGCGGGTAATGATCGGCACATATGTCCTCTCAGCCGGGTACTACGACGCCTATTACCTGCGTGCGCAAAAAGTAAGAACCCTGATCAAGAAGGATTTCGAGGGCTGTTTTAAAGCTGGCGTGCACGCAATGCTTACGCCTGCGACGCCTTCAGCCGCATTCGGTTTGGGAGAGAAGGGCGGCGCCGATCCCGTCGAGATGTACCTCAACGATATCTTCACCGTGACGGTGAACATGGCCGGCTTACCCGGCATTTCGGTGCCCGCCGGCCTCGACGGCCAGGGGCTTCCTTTGGGCCTGCAACTGATAGGCCGTCCATTCGACGAGGAAACGCTGTTCGCGCTTGCCGCCGTCGTGGAGCAGGCGGCGGGACGATTTGAGCCTCAGCCGTGGTGGTGAAGTTCCGTCACTTGCCGGTCGTCGTAACCGGCGGAAGATCCTGATCGCTTTCGACGGTTTTCTTCCCGCCAAGCTCGCCGCCGGTAAGAATGAAGATGACGGCTATCGCGGCGACGACGCCGCCGACGATAATACCGAATTTGCCGCTTCCATCGTTTTTCATGACATCCTCTCAACGTTCGCAGCTCGCACGTGGTTCCGGTGCCGCGTCATGCATGCGAAAATTGGCAGAAATCGTTGCGGAATTTTGGCCAATTGGAGGTACTGGTCTGCATGGATAACAATTCAGATTTGCCAAAACGTGCGGCGAGCGCTTCGCGCATGAATTGTCTAAACTTGCCGCGCATCGGATGAACCGCTACCAGATGTAGAATTCACGCTTCCCGAATTTTCACAGGCAAGTGCGCGCCATTATGACCGTTCAGTCCAATGCTCAAAAATTGATCAAAGGCGCGACCGGCGATTGGGAGGTCGTCATCGGCATGGAAATCCATGCGCAGGTGACGTCCGAGTCGAAGCTTTTTTCGGGCGCGTCAACCGAATTCGGCGGCGCACCGAATTCACACGTATCGCTGGTCGATGCCGCGATGCCTGGAATGCTGCCGGTGATCAATGAGGAATGCGTGCGGCAGGCGATCCGCACGGGACTTGGATTGAAGGCGAAGGTAAATCTGCGATCTGTTTTCGACCGGAAGAATTATTTCTATCCTGATCTGCCGCAGGGCTATCAGATCAGTCAGTACAAGTCGCCCATTGTTGGCGAAGGCGCGGTCGCAGTCGATCTCGAAGACGGCAGCAGCGTCGTCGTGGGGATCGAACGCGTTCACCTCGAGCAGGATGCGGGCAAAAGCCTTCACGATCGGCATCCAGAGTATTCGTATGTGGATCTCAATCGCTCCGGCGTCGCGCTGATGGAGATTGTTTCGAAGCCGGATTTGCGCTCGGCCGACGAAGCGAAGGCCTTCATAGCGAAATTGCGCTCGATTCTGCGCTATCTCGGCACCTGCGATGGCGACATGGAAAAAGGAAGTCTGCGCGCCGATGTGAATGTGTCGGTGCGCCGGCCCGGTGAGCCGCTCGGCACGCGATGCGAGATAAAGAACGTGAATTCCATCCGGTTTATCGGCCAGGCGATCGAGCACGAAGCGCGCCGACAAATCGAGATCATTGAGGAGGGCGGCACGATAGAGCAGGAGACCAGGCTGTTCGATGCCGCGCGCGGTGCAACCCGCTCCATGCGATTGAAGGAAGAGGCGCACGACTACCGCTATTTTCCGGACCCTGACCTTCTGCCGCTTGTGTTCGACCAGCTTTATGTCGATGCGCTAGCGGCGAAGCTTCCGGAACTTCCCGACGAAAAGAAGTCGCGTTTCATACGTGACTTTTCGTTGTCAGACTACGACGCCGGTGTGCTCGTCGCCGAACGTGAGACGGCGGAGTTCTTCGAAGCGGTTGCCAAAGGCCGCGACGGCAAGGCGGCTGCGAATTGGGTCATCAATGAGCTGTTCGGCCGCCTCAACAAGGAAGGCAAGACCATTGCCTCATCCCCGGTATCGGCCGGCCAGCTCGGCGCGATGCTCGACCTGATCCGGGACGGCACCATATCCGGCAAGATCGCCAAGGATCTTTTCGAGATCGTCTGGACCGAGGGTGGCGATCCGCGTGCGATCGTCGAGCAACGCGGCATGAAGCAGGTAACCGATACCGCCGCGATCGAGAAAGTCGTCGACGATATCGTCGCCAAGAATCCGGATAAAGTTGCCGACGCGAAGTCCAATCCGAAAGCAATCGGCTGGTTTGTCGGGCAGGTGATGAAATCCTCCGGCGGCAAAGCGAGTCCGCAGGCGGTCAACGACATTTTGAAACGTAAACTCGGATTGTGAACTGCTCCCGGCAGGGCAGGAGTGGAAATTTTTCGCACGCGATGGTCCCGCGCGTTCCATCCGCCAACGACAGACTGAGGCCCGGCCAAGCCGAATCACCGCGAATCACCTCGCGCTGATTCGCTCATTTTTGATCGAATCCGATGCTTTCCGACGCTCGCGTGCGACCATCTGTGCAAAAATTTTCATTGTGCCGGCGTGCGTGCTTCGAGTGTCGTCTACGCAAAACGTAGCGATCAATATGCGCAAATTCTTTTTCGAAATTGCGTGGAAAGCCGGTTACCGCCGTTACAAAAATCCTTATTTCATCGTATTTTCTGCAATTGTGACGATGCGTGCACAAATTTGGTTGCGCGTCGTGTATACGCGCGAATGATGACGACTGTCGTCACGGGAATGCGTGGTCGCGTGTCGCAACTCGCTCGCGTACACGTTTCGTTAAGCGGCAACGCTGTTTTTTTCGCCGTGCTGTAGTAAACCGAATGCAGCGCGTGTCGATTCGCGATGCGTGCTGATGCGACACCCGCCATGTTTCATGGCTAGGAGGGCAGCAATGGCTAGACGTAGGA
>DASSYU010000313.1:0-2414 GCA_035703125.1 Pseudolabrys sp.
ATCTTCCGGCTCACCAAAGGCGGCAAACTGAACGAGGGGATCTTCGCCGGCGAGACCATCAACACGCCCTCGATGCTGTGCGTCGAGGATTACCTGGACACCCTGCAGTGGGCGAAATCGGCCGGAGGCCTGTCCGCGACCGTCGCTCGATCCGACGCCAACGCAAAAGTCCTGGCAGATTGGGTCGCGACGACGCCCTGGATCGAGCACCTTGCAAAAGATCCAGCCTTCCGCTCGAACACGTCGGTTTGCCTTAAAGTCGTTGATGCGGCGGTCATGCGCCTTTCGGCCGATGATCAGGCCGCCTTCGCAAAGACTCTGGCCGGCCTGCTCGAAAAAGAAGGCGTCGCCTACGACATCGCCTACTACCGGGATGCTCCGCCGGGATTGCGCATCTGGTGCGGAGCGACCGTCGAACGCCGCGATCTCGAGGCGCTCACGCCGTGGATCGAGTGGGCCTTTGCCGAGGCCAAGTCCGCGCTGCCCAAGGCCGCGTGAGGCCGGTCATGCCAAAGGTTCTCATTTCGGACGCACTGTCGCCCGCAGCCGTGCAGATTTTCAAGGATCGCGGCATCGAGGTGGAATTTCAGCCGGCGCTCGGCAAGGACAAGGAAAAGCTCGCCGCCGTGGTCGGCAACTATGACGGGCTTGCCATTCGCACCGCGACCAAGGTGACGTCGAAGGTCCTTGAGCAGGCCAGGAGTCTCAAGGTGATCGGCCGCGCCGGCATTGGCGTCGACAATGTCGATATTCCGGCGGCAACCGCGCGCGGCATCATCGTCATGAACACCCCGTTCGGAAATTCCATCACCACCGCCGAACATGCCATATCGCTCATGCTGGCGCTGGCGCGGCAGATCCCGGAGGCGGATGCATCCACGCGCGCCGGAAAATGGGAAAAGAACAAATTCATGGGCGTCGAGATTTTCGGCAAGACACTGGGCGTGGTCGGCTGCGGCAATATCGGCTCGATCGTCGCCGACCGCGCGACCGGCCTGCGCATGAAGGTTGTCGCCTTTGATCCATTCCTGTCTCAGGAACGCGCCGACAATTTGGGCGTCGAGAAGGTCGAGATCGATGAGCTGTTCAGGCGCGCGGACTTCATCACGCTGCACACGCCGTTGACCGACAAGACGCGCAATATCATCAATGCCGGCGCGATCAAAAACATGAAGAAAGGCGTGCGTATCATCAATTGCGCGCGGGGCGGGCTCGTGGATGAGGCCGCGCTTTATGAGGCGCTCAAGAGCGGGCGGGTGGCCGGCGCGGCATTCGACGTTTTTGTCACCGAGCCCGCGACCGAAAACCCGCTTTTCCACCTGCCTAACGTCGTGTGCACACCGCATCTTGGCGCGGCGACGAGCGAAGCGCAGGAGAATGTCGCGCTGCAGATCGCCGAGCAGATGTCTGATTATCTTCTGCGTGGCGCCATCACCAACGCCATCAACTTTCCGTCAATCAGCGCGGAAGAAGCACCCAAGCTCAAGCCGTTTATTGCGTTGGCCGAGAAACTTGGCTCGTTCGCTGGGCAGCTCACCGAAACCGGCATCAGCAAGGTGCAACTCGCCTATGAAGGGGCGGTCGCGCAGATGAACACCAAGGCGCTGACGTCAGCCGCGCTTGCCGGCCTGCTGCGGCCGATGCTCGGCGACGTCAATGTCGTGTCCGCGCCGATGGTGGCCAAGGAACGCGGCATCGTGGTCGAAGAAGTGACGCGCGAAATGCCGGAGGACTATGAGAGCCTTATCACCGTCACCGTGACGACCGAGCGGCAGACGCGGCACGTCTCGGGCACCGTCTTCGCCGACGGGCGCCCGCGCATCGTCAACATCAAGGGAATCCGGATGGATGCCGAGTTCGGGCCTTCGATGATCTACATCACCAATCTCGACAAGCCTGGATTCATCGGGAAGTTTTCCTCGACCCTCGGCGAGGCCGGCATCAACATCGCCACGTTCCACGTCGGGCGCGACGCGCCGGGCGGCAACGCGGTGGCGCTGATAGAGATCGACGGCGACCTTCCGGAGGCAGTGCTTGCCAAGGTGCGCGCGCTGCCGCAGGTGCAGCAGGCCAAGCCGCTGCATTTCTGAAAATCGCGTAAGATCAAGCCGTTGTCGCGTCCGGCGGGTGCTGCGCCAGCCGCGGACTTTGGCTTGCCTCCCACAGAGGCTTCCTTTATCCGAGGGTGGACCTGGCCGGTGGCACCCGGCTTCAAGTGTCCGGGCGCTGGCGTAGGGAAGAGATCTGATGGCGAATGTCGTGGTTGTCGGATCCCAGTGGGGCGACGAAGGCAAAGGCAAGATCGTCGACTGGCTGTCGGAACAGGCCGATATCGTTGTCCGTTTCCAGGGTGGCCATAATGCCGGCCACACTTTGGTCATCGACGGCTCGACTTACAAACTTTCGTTGCTGCC
>DASSYU010000427.1:0-3371 GCA_035703125.1 Pseudolabrys sp.
TATCTCGACGCGCCGGTCGCGCGCGTGTCAGGCAAAGATGTGCCGATGCCCTATGCTGCAAATCTCGAAAAGCTGGCGCTGCCCTCGGTTGCCGAAATCGTCGAGGCGGCAAAGGCCGTTTGCTATCGCTGAGGCGGATGATGATCTTGCGCGGCGCATGCCATTGCGGACAGGTCGAGGTGGCGTTCGAGACCGCCATGGCTGTCGCGGACCTGCCGCTGCGCGCCTGCGGCTGCTCGTTCTGCCGCCGTCATGGCACCAAGGCCGTGGCGGATCCGAACGGGTTGCTCACGATTTCCGCTGCCCGCAACGGGCTTAATCGCTACCGGTTTGGACTTCGGACCGCTGATTATCTGATTTGCCGGACCTGCGGGGCCTATGTTGCGGCCGTCATCTCGGGAAATGGTGAGGAGCGGGCAACGCTGAATGTGACCGCGACCGCAATCTCCGAGCTTGCGGACCGACATGCGGGACCGGTCGATTACGATCGCGAAAACGCCGATGGTCGGCGGGCGCGCCGGCTCACAAGTTGGACCCCGAGCCGGATCGTCCAGCGCGCGCAAGCGGGGGCCGGCTAGGGCCGGCGGACGACAGATGCCCACCAACATCCTCATGCCGGCGCTGTCGCCTACGATGGAGAAGGGCAATCTTGCGCGCTGGCTGAAGAAGGAGGGCGACAAGATCAGGTCGGGCGACGTGATCGCCGAGATCGAGACCGACAAGGCCACGATGGAATACGAGGCGGTCGACGAAGGCACGCTCGCCAAGATCGTGGTGCCGGAGGGAACACAGGACGTCGCGGTCAATTCGGTGATCGCCGTGCTGGCCGGCGAAGGGGAGGATGTGAAGACGGCGGCGAGCGCTGCAAGGGCGGCGCCGGCCAAGGCACCTGAGAAAAAGGTGGAAGCCGCGCCGGTATCGTCGCCGCGACAAGAAACACCACGCGCCCCGGTGCAGCCCGCCCAAAAACCGGCACCCGCCGCAGGCGAGAAGCCACCGCAAAAAGCGGCCGCCGGAACCCAGCAAGTCGCTCACGGCAATCGCGTTTTTTCGTCTCCACTGGCGCGCCGCCTCGCCAAGGAGGCCGGCATCGATCTCGGCCGCGTGCAGGGCTCGGGTCCGCACGGCCGCGTGATTGCGCGCGACATCGATGCCGCGAAGTTGGGCAAGGGATTGCGCGCGCCCGCTGCCGGCGGACTGCAAGGGGCGGCCGTGGCGCCAGCCCTGTCCGACCAGCAAATACTGTCGCTCTATGAGCCGGACTCTTACGAGCTTGTGCCGCACGACGGTATGCGACGCACGATCGCCCAGCGGTTGACGGCTTCGGTTCAAACGGTTCCGCATTTTTACCTGACGATGGATTGCGATATCGGAAAGCTTCTGGCGGCGCGCGAGGAGATCAACGCGGCTGCGCCCAAGGACAAGGACGGCAAACCCGCCTACAAGCTTTCGGTCAACGATTTCGTCATCAAGGCGCTGGCTCTCGCGCTTCAACGAATACCGGACGCGAACGTGAGCTGGACCGAAGGCGGCATGCTCAAGCACAAGCATTCCGATATCGGCGTCGCCGTAGCGTTGCCCGGCGGGCTGATCACGCCGATCGTCCGCAGCGCGGAAAGCAAGTCGTTGTCTGCAATTTCGAACGAAATGCGGGATCTCGCGGCGCGCGCCCGCGCCCGCAAGCTCAAGCCGCAGGAATTCCAGGGCGGCACGTCGTCGGTCTCAAATCTTGGCATGTACGGGATCAAGGACTTCACGGCGGTGATAAATCCACCGCAATCGACCATCCTCGCGGTTGGTGCTGCCGAAGAGCGTGCGGTCGCGCGCGACGGCAAGATCGAGGCCGCGCATATCATGAGTGTGACGCTGTCCTGCGATCACCGCTCGGTGGACGGCGCGCTTGGTGCCGAGCTCATCGGCGCGTTCAAGACGTTGATCGAGAACCCGGTGATGATGGTGGTCTAGGAGCCGCGGACGAATGGCTGACGCAAATTTTGACGTGCTCATCATCGGCTCCGGACCAGGCGGTTACGTGACGGCGATCCGGTCGGCGCAACTTGGCTTCAAGACCGCGATCGTCGAACGGGACTATCTCGGCGGTATCTGCCTGAACTGGGGCTGTATCCCGACCAAGGCTTTGCTGCGTTCGGCGGAGATCTTTCACTATTTCCAGCACGCCAAGGACTTCGGGCTGAAGGCCGACAATGTCGGCTACGATCCGAAAGCAGTCGTGGCGCGCTCACGCGCCGTTGCGAAGCGGCTCAACGACGGCGTCGGCTTTCTCATGAAGAAAAACAAGGTCTCAATCATCTGGGGCGAGGCCTCGATCGATGCGCCCGGCAAAGTGACCGTGAAGGCCTCGAAGAGTGAAGCACCGAAGGGCGCGCTTGGCGCCGGCACCTATCAGGCAAAGCACATCATCATTGCGACGGGCGCGCGCCCGCGCGTATTGCCGGGCATCGAGCCGGACAAGAAGCTGGTCTGGACTTACTTCGAGGCGATGGCGCCGGATCGCGTTCCGAAATCTTTGCTGGTCATCGGCTCGGGCGCGATTGGAATCGAATTTGCCTCTTTTTTCAAAACCCTCGGTTCCGATGTGACCGTCGTTGAGGTATTGCCGCAAATACTTCCCGTCGAGGATCAGGAGATTCAGGCATTCGCCCGCAAAAGCTTTGAGAAGCAAGGCATAAAGATTCATACCAACGCAAAAGTCACCAAGCTTGATAAGAAAAGCGACAGCGTCACCGCGACATTTGAAGAAGGCGGTAAATCACAGACCTTGACGGTTGAGCGCGTCATCTCCGCCGTCGGCGTTGTCGGCAACATTGAAAATCTTGGCCTCGAGAAAGTCGGCGTGAAAACCGACCGGGGAACCATCGTCGTCGACAAGCTCAACAGGACGAGTGTGCCAGGTATTTACGCCATCGGGGACGTCGCCGGGCCTCCGATGCTCGCGCATAAGGCCGAGCATGAAGGGGTCATTTGCATTGAGGCGATCAAGGGTCTTAACCCGCACCCGATGAACAAGTTGATGATCCCCGGCTGCACTTATTGCTCGCCGCAAATCGCGTCGGTAGGGCTCACCGAGCAGGCGGCGAAAGAGAAAAAATTCGAAATCCGAGTCGGTCGCTTTCCTTTCATGGGCAACGGCAAGGCAATTGCGCTCGGTGAGGATCAGGGCCTGGTGAAAGTCATTTTCGACAAGAAAACCGGTCAGCTGCTCGGCGCTCATATGGTCGGCGCTGAAGTGACCGAGCTCATCCAGGGTTACGTAGTTGCGATGAACCTTGAGACGACGGAAGAAGAGCTGATGCACACGGTCTTCCCGCATCCGACATTGTCGGAAATGATGAAGGAGGCGGTGCTCGATG
>DASSYU010000489.1:0-2053 GCA_035703125.1 Pseudolabrys sp.
TCGATGTATTCTTCCGAATTACCGGGCAGCGCGATGCTGGTTTGGATCATGTTGAACCATCATGCGGAGGCAGAATTGACGGGCGGCCCGCTCGCCGGCCCGGTCGCGTGGCGTACCATCTTCCTTTAGCCCGCATTCCCCGGATGGAGGTACAAATCTGAGCGACCTTGGGGCGGTTCTGGGATAAGATTCAGGAGGTTACTGGGGGTCGAATGGGGCAACGATGGCGGACCCGACGGGTGAAGCTCTGAGGCTCGATTTCGACCGTCGTCTGTTGCTGCAATTTCGTGGTTCCTCGATCACATCCGATGCTGGGCTGCTGGCATACCGCGAGCTGGAGGACACGTTTGGCCTCACTGACACGGGTGCCGAACGGCTTGCCGACGCGCGAACTGGTAAGAACGGTCGCCACCGGCTGGCGGGCTTACTACGTCAATCGGTATTCGGGCGGCTGGCCGGCTACGAGGACGTGAATGATGCCGACCGGTTGTGCCGCGACCCGGCGATGCGCTGGGTGGTCGGCGACCGGGCGATTGCCGGCTTCGCCGCCTCGGCCAGCCAAATGGGCCGGTTCGAGACGAAGTGGCTTTGCCGGCCCGAGAACCTTGTTGCGCTCGCCGATCTGCCCGGCCAGTGGATCGACAAGGTGCACGAACGGCGACCGCCGAAGATGATTGTGCTCGACATGGATTCGAGCGAGAGCCCGACCTACGGCGAGCAAGAAGGCAGCGCCTACAACGGGCATTTCGGCTGCACTTGCTACCACCCGCTGTTCCTGTTCAACCAGTTCGGCGATCTTGAGCGCTGCGCCCTACGGTCGGGCAACGTGCACAGCGCTGATGGCTGGCGGGCGGTGCTGGAGCCAGTCATCGCGCGCTACCGGGGAACCGTGAAGCGCCTCTATTTCCGGGGCGACGCGGCGTTCGGCAACCCCGAGATGTACGAGTACCTCGAAGCTGAGCGTATCGGCTACGCGATCCGACTGCCGGCCAACCGAGTCTTGCAGGACAGGATCGGATACTTGCTGAAGCGCCCGGTTGGGCGACCGCCGCACGAGGTGCGACGCCACTACGCCAGCTTCTCCTATCAGGCGCAGAGCTGGAACAAGGCGCGCCATGTCGTGGCCAAGGTGGAATGGCATCCGGGCGAGTTGTACCCGCGTGTCGGCTTCATCGTCAGCAATCTGGCGCGCTCCGCCGAGGGGATCGTCGCCTTCTACAACCAGCGCGGCACGTGCGAGCAGCACATCAAAGAGGGCAAGAACGCGATCAAGTGGACGCGGCTGTCGTGCCGCACCTTCGCCGCCAACGCGGTGCGCCTCCAGCTCCATGCGCTCGCCTACAATCTCGGTAATTTCATGCGGACGCTGGCGATGCCCAAGGCGGCGGACCCTTGGTCGCTGACCAGTCTGCGCGAGAAGCTGGTCAAGATCGGTGCGAAGGTCGTCAGCCACGGCCGCTATGTCACGTTCCAGCTGGCCGAGGTTGCAGTGCCGCGACAGATGTTCGCCGACATCCTGTCGCTGATCGCCCGGCTGCGGGCACCGCCCGTGCCGGCATGAGCGGCGGGGGATCGCGGGGCAGGCGGCAATAGGAGAGGTCCGTGCCGGTGCGCCCAAATCACCGCTATGCGCGCTTTGGCGCCCTCGATCGGCAGCTTCGAGCGCGCTTTGCTCGCGGCAAGCGCGAATTGCCGTTGCTCAAGGCGATCAAAGGCGCGATCCAGGCCGCAAGATCGCCGGAATCCGGCGAATGTCGGCTCACATGTGACAGAACCAGTGGGCCAGCCCGAACTGCATTTAAGCGCCAACGGCAATGCCTATCACTCGGTTTGACGGCCTACCCTGGTTTGAGGCGATCGTTGCTGATGAACTCGCCCGATATAAAACAGCCATCGGCGAAGAACTCTGCGAAGTGAGCAGGTCTTCCTCAAAGAGCTCAACCATGCTCTACAAGCATTCGAATCGCTTCGTCAGAAGGCCACATCAGCTGAAGAAGTCAAAAGCATTGATTCAGCTATGGCAGACGTATGTCGCGGTTTTGCCGCTATCCGT
>DASSYU010000495.1:0-2197 GCA_035703125.1 Pseudolabrys sp.
CGAATTTGGTCGGCGCGGGCTGGATCGGCGTTGCCCTGGTTAAGCGTCGCGAGTTGCGTCTCAAGCCTCTGACAAGCGGGATTTGCGGATTGCGCAACGGCCGCAGACAGGCTGAATAAAGCCGCCATCACGGTGGCTGCGACTCCGTAAGAAAATCCCCTCATAGTCGGCACTCTAGTCTGAAAACGATACCGGAGCGAGCCTTCCATTATTGCGCATGTGCGACCTCGGAACGCAGGTTCCAGAGCACGCCAGAGACGATGATCAGCGCGCCCAGAAGGACAAATATGTCCAATGGCTCGCTATAAATTGCCCAGCCGACCACGGCGATCAGCGGGATACGCATGAAATCCAAAGGCACCACCAGGGTGGCGTCGCCGGAGCGGAATGCATTGCTCAGGCAATAGTGTGACGTGAGGCCCGCGGCTCCAACCCCGATTGCGGGCAGAAGGTGCCGCGCATCGAGGTGTAGAAAAACTGCGGGATTGCTGCCCACTAAGGATAGCGGAAGCTGAATAACAGCCATCCAGAACACGATGCTGAATGTTGTTTCTGTTTTGGTCAGCTGCTTGGTCGTAATCATGGTGATGGCGTACCCAAACGCTGCCAGCAGCACGAGAGCGGCAGCGGGTTTGAACTCCGCGATTCCCGGTCGAAGGATCACCAGCACGCCGATGAGGCCGAGAACAACGACGCCGAGACGGCTCGGTGTCAGCCGCTCATGCAGAAACCACACCGCCAACAGCGCGGTCCAGGCCGGCATGGTGAATTCAAGCGCAAATACCATGGCAAGCGGAAGCATGGTGAGGCTAAGTGCCCACGCGTATTGCGAGGCGTAGTGTACGCCGTTTCGGAAAAAATTGAGTCCCATGCGGCGCGGTATCGCATGCACGCGAAGATCCTTGCGTGCAGCGAGCAGCACCAACAGCACGACAAGCGCGACGCCGCTGCGGATTGCGAGGATCTCAAAAATGCTCAGGCCGCCACTAAATAACTCGCGAATGGAAACGGCCATCACAGAAAACGACAGCAATGCGCCGATCATCCAAAGGACGACGCGTACGAGCTTGCTTGTGATCACAGGGTTATCTGCTGATATGACCGGATTAATCCGTGCGGGCGGGTGGTCTAGCAGATAGCCGAATCGGCGTCACTCAGCATCTGGCTGATTCTCCGGCCGCGCCTTGTCGAATGCCGGAAGTTTCAGGCAGGCGGAATCGGCCGCGACGATCTTCGGGAATTTGTCGAGCGGGACCTTAAGCCGGCGAGCGTTCGCAACCTGTGGGACCAGGCAGACGTCAGCGAGCGTGACTTTGGCTCCGCAAGAGTAAGGGCCGGGACCGAGCATGGTTTCCAGGGCGCCAAACCCCTCGATGATCCAGTGGTGATACCATGCGTCGATCTCTGCCTGCTCCTGTTTGAGTTGCCGCCTGAGATACTGAAGGGCAATCAAATTGTTCAGCGGATGAATATCGCAAGCGATCGCCTGCGCAATCGCCCGGACCTTGGCGCGGCCAACAGCGTCTGCCGGCAGCAGCGGAGGCTCACGATGTGTTTCATCGAGATATTCGATGATAGCCATCGATTGAGTCAGTACGTCGCCGCCGGGCAGCACCAGCGCCGGCACTCTGGCTTGTGGATTGATAGTTCGATATTCGGCCGTGTGCTGCTGTCCACCGTCTTTCGTCAGGTGGATCGGGACCGTCTCGTACGATATCCCTTTGAGGTTGAGGGCTATCCGGACGCGGTAGGCGGCGGACGAGCGGAAATACGAGTAGAGTTTCACGAGATTGCTCCCGTTTGCATGAGAGCAATCTAGCGGGGCTGGAATCCGTTGGCGATATGGCAATTGTGGGCTCCCCGACTTGGGAAAGCTCCCAACGGACGATGCGATTTTGGCCACCGCCGTTTGGGCGCGTGCTATCCTGTCCGTAGTCGCGCGCGAGGCGACACCAAAAATGGTCTGGGATCAAACGGGGAGGGCCATGATGAATCTCGAACAGCATTGGAGGATTCCTCGCGATCATGGCGCTTGGTCCGGGATGCTATTCCGTTGACGGCCGCAAGACGTGACGTCGTGTAGACGCGCCTCAGCGTAGGCAAACGATCGCGACGACGTCACACCTGCCTGTTTGACACTTGCCGGAGGTTTCTTTCGAGGCCGCTCCGGTGAGGTCATTTTGGTCGACCTTGTGGT
>DASSYU010000023.1:0-15241 GCA_035703125.1 Pseudolabrys sp.
GACACAATGAGCGAAAGCGGATTGGCGACGTTCTTGCCCGCAATATCGGGCGCGGAGCCGTGCGCAGCCTGGGCCATTCCATGATCGGTACCGGCGTTGAGCGAGGCGGCCATGCCGAGGCTACCGGACAATTCGGCCGTCAGGTCGGACAGGATATCGCCGTACATGTTGGACGTGACGATTACGTCGAAACGCTGCGGATTGCGCACGACGTGCGCCATCATGGCATCGACGATCACATCATCGACCATTACAGCCGGGAATTCTTTGGCAACATTCCGGCATGCCTCGATGAACAATCCGTCGGTGACTTTCAGGACGTTGGCTTTGTGTACAATCGTCACGTGCTTGCGGCGGCTCATTGCCAGTTCGCACGCCACCCGCGCAATGCGCTCGCTGCAGACACGCGTGATCCGCCGCATCGAAATGGCAACGTCTTTCGTAACCAGCACCTCCCCGCTCCCCGCCTCCATGTTGCGGTCGGCGTAGAACCCTTCGGTATTTTCGCGCGCGACAACGAGATCGAACTCCCCGCAGCGTAAATGGAACCCCGGGTAGGTTCGTGCCGGGCGGATATTGGCGAACAAATCGAGACTCTTTCGGAGCATCCATCGACGGGCTGATCTCGCCGCGCGCCGGATCCTTGAACTCGAAGGTCGATGTCGGGCCAAGGACGACCCCGTCGGCCTTGCGCGCTTTCTCAACGATGTCGGCATGGATGGTACTTCCCAACGCACGAAGGCCGGCGTGGCCGACAGGCGCCTCCTCGATGCGAAGCCCGAGCGCAAAGCGGTCGGAGGCGGCACGCAGTACCGAAAGCGTGGCGGCGGTAATTTCGGGACCGATACCGTCACCGGCGAGAACGAGGACATTCATCTTAGTGGATTCCAATGTGAACGCGGCGCCATCTTCTCCAATTTCGGCGGAAAGAAAAGCGGCCTAGCCCACATCATTGCAGCGCAATTCGCGTGCCTTTTTCCCCGTTCAGGAGCCGCTTGAGGTGAAAGCTGGCGAGCTGGTCTTCCGGATAGCTCCCGACATGCGCCGCAAATGCCGCCATCGCAGCAGCGTCGTCCGATTCAAGTTTCGCAAATGCCTCCAGATAGCTCTTCGTCGCGGCACTTTCGAATTTCTTCCGCCGCAATGGTTCAAATGCCCGCATCGCTTCGGTCTTGCCCCGCAGCAGGAGATCGCCGATTGGCCGGCCGCAAAAGTCTTTCACTTTCTTCGCCAGAAATGAACTAACACAGACATGGCTGCCAAAGTATTTGTTGGCAGCCTCCAGCCGCGCCGCGACATTGACCGTATCGCCATAGGCCGTGTAGTCGAAGAATCGTCCACCGCCGAAATTCCCCACAATCGCCGGCCCGGCATGAGCACCAATCCGCGTGATGCCGAGCGCGATTCCTTTTTCGCGACAACGTTGCTGGAACGACTCGGCATATTCATTGAGATCCAACGCGCAGGCAACGGCGCGTGCGCTATGATCGGCCTGCTCGCCGGGCGCGCCGAAGAGCACATGAAGGGCATCGCCGACGATCTTCGCAACCGTGCCGTCGTGCGAAAACACGATATCAGTCATGCCCGTGAGGTATTCATTAAGAAGTGGCCCGAGCACGCTCGGCTCAAGCGTCTCCACCAGGCCGGTAAACCCCTCAATATCGGTGAAGAGCGATGCAATTTCGCGGCGCTGACCCGCA
Source organism: Pseudolabrys sp. (assembly GCA_035703125.1). Lineage (GTDB taxonomy): Bacteria > Pseudomonadota > Alphaproteobacteria > Rhizobiales > Xanthobacteraceae > Pseudolabrys. The sequence continues at coordinate 1,701 of DASSYU010000023.1, forward strand.
AGATCTATCGCATCGTTGTCGCCGGCCAGTCTTAGGACAAGATTGGGCGAAAAATATCTTGAGAGCGAAGCGTAGGCTCGTTCGGCTTCGGCCTGGCGGCGTCTCGCATCGCGCAAATCTTCGACGTGCCGAATTGTCTTTGCAATAGTCGCCTCAAGATCGGGAAAATCGATCGGCTTGGTCACGAAGTCGAATGCGCCGCGATTCATCGCGGTGCGGATATTCGCCATGTCTCCATAAGCCGACACAATAATGGTGGACAGTCTTTCGTCCGTCTCCTGGAGCTTTTGCAGGAGGGTCAGCCCATCCATGCGCGGCATGTTGATATCGGTAATCACCATATCCAGAGAGCCGTTGGATGCGAGCAAATCCAACGCTTCAACCCCATCACGAGCGAAAAAAAGCTCCACTGAGCCTTCGCTGATCTTGCGCCGAAACTTCTGGACGAGCAGGGCCTCCATGTCCGGTTCGTCATCGACTATGAGAATTCGTGCGGTCATGCGGCAATTCAACCCGTCTGTTGATGAGAAGATTCACGCGGATGTCCCCGGATTTGCAGAGATGCAGCTTTGCGGGGAAGAACGATACGAAATTCAGTGTACTGACCGGGTTTAGTATCGACTTCAATGGACCCGCCGTGCTGCTTGACGATGATGTCGTGGCTGATCGACAAACCTAGTCCTGTCCCCTCACCGGCTGGCTTGGTTGTAAAGAACGGATTGAACATCTTCTCCTTCACCTCCGGTGGAATCCCCGTGCCGTTGTCCCGGATCCTGATTTCGACGCTGTCGCCGAGGCTCTTCGTCGTGGCCGCAAGCGTAGGTTCGTAGTCAACACCGTTAGCTTCGGCTTTGCGCTTGGTCGCCGCGTAAAAGCCATTCATGATAAGGTTGAGCAATACGCGCGTGATCTCCTGCGGGAACAGGTCGACCTCGCCCGCGCCCGGATCGAATGACTTTTCGAGCGTTATGTTGAAACCTTGCTTCTCGGCGCGCGCCCCGTGATAGGCGAGGTTGAGACTTTCCTCGACAACGGCGTTGACATCCACGAACCGGTGCTCGCCCGAGCCCTGACGCGAGTGCAGAAGCATGTTTTTGACGATCGAGTCAGCGCGCTTGCCGTGCTGCACGACCTTTTCGAGATTGCCCTGCAGCATGTCGGCAATCTCGTCGACCTCCGCCCGTAGCTTGCCGTCGAGATTGACACCTTTCAGGGCCTCGCGCAGTTCGCCCACAAGTTCCGACGAGACGGACGAGAAATTGTTAACGAAGTTCAGTGGATTTTTTATCTCGTGCGCTATGCCCGCCGTAAGCTGGCCAAGCGAGGCGAGCTTTTCCGTCTGAACCAGACGATCCTGGGCGGTACGCAAGTCGTCCAGTGATTTCGCTAGTTCGCGCGTCCTCGCGCCAACACTTTCGAACAGTCTGGCATTTTGTATTGCCAATACGGATTGCGCTCCAAAGGTCTGCAGCAGTTCGACGGTGCCTTTCGAAAACTCGCCGGGCAGCCTGCGGCGCACAACGAGCGCCCCTATAATTTGGTCATTGCTCAGAAGCGGTACGATCAGGAGAGCGCGAAAGCCCGCGCGAATGATAATGTCGAGCGTGCTTGAAGGATCGTTCTGAAGGTCTGGAATTTGGATCGGCATGCGTTGTGACACGGCCTCACCGATCGCGGTCTCGCCCAGACGAATGTGACGATCGCGGATTTCAGCGACTGCTCGCGAGTCCAGCCCGTAGGTTGCGCGCAACCGAAATTCCTCGGTCGCCTCGTCGAAAACATAGATCGCACCCGCCTCGGTATTCGAAAGCTGAGCTGCTTTGGCGACGATCGTTGACAGCACGGTCTCCAGGTCGACCGTCGAATTTACCGCCTGAGTCACCTCGCCGAGCGCGCGCAACTCCTTGACCGATTGCGCAAGCTCCTGCGTGCGCGTTTCGACCTTGTTTTCCAGCCCCGTGTAGGATTCCTGAAGCCGGCCCGCCATGTCATTGAACTGGTCGGCAAGCGCTTCGAGTTCATCGCCGGTTTTGACCACAATCCGTTGCGAGAGGTCGCCGCGTCCGATTCGAGCCGCGCCGGTACGCAAGGCCTGGATCGGCACAACCATCCTGCGCGCGAGAAATATTCCGGCCACGGCCGCAAGACAGAGCGCGGCAAGCAGCACCAGAGCCGAGCGCTGAATCGAAGCCATCAATGGCTGATAGGCCTCGCCTACCGGCAGCTCGACAAAAACCGTCCAGCCGAGCGGTGCAACCGGTGCAAAGGCCGTCAGCACAGTGCGTCCCTGAAGGTCCGTTGCGGTCGGAATCTCATCCTCCGACGCGGCTGTTCCGCGCTGCGCCGCCTGAACCTGAGCAAGGCGAGTCATGTCGGTGTTGCGCAAGACCAGGCTGATGTCCGGGTGAGCGATCAGGCGGCCGCGCCGGTCTACCACATAGGCCTGACCGCGTTCGCCAACCTTGATCCTGGAAACGACGTCCCAGATCAGCTTGAGATTGACTTCCGCAATGCTAACGCCGGCATCGCGCCGGGTGCCGGCGAGCGAAAGTGTCATGTACGGTTCGGACTCGCGGCGGAAATAGACGGGGCCGTAATAGATCTTGTTTTTCACGGCCTCCATGAACTTAGGCTCGTTTGACAGATCGACACCACTACCCAACACGTCCATGGCCAGCCGCGACACCCGCAGTTGTTCCTTGCCGCTGGCATCCACCTGTGCAAGCTCGGTGATCGCCGGAACCTGGCGCAACAGACGGAGCGCATCGAACCGCCGCTGCTCAATGGTCTCAGCGGACCATAGCAACTGAGTGGTCCAGCCAACCTGATTTTCGATTTCCTTGATGAATTGGCTGATCTTGGTGGCCGCGGCTTCTGCCTGTTCGTGCTGAATGCGGATCAATGCAGTTTTATGCTCACGATATGAGCCCCAGACCTCGAGAAGCCCATTGATCAAAAGCGCGACGCAAACCACGGCAACGAACAGGCCGACATACTTCAAGAAAAGGCGGCTGCGGGTCTCGCGCCGCTTCGATGTATCGGCGAGATCGGGCGCCGCGTGATCTGTCATTCGATCACCTCGTCGGCACGGGCGAGCATCGCGGGCGGCACGGCAATGCCCAGCGCCTTCGCGGTCTTGAGATTGATGACCAGCTCAAATTTCGTCGGCTGCTGGACCGGCAGATCGGCTGGTTTTGCGCCCTTCAGAATCTTATCAACATAAGGCGCCGCGTTCCGGTATCTGTCCGCGAGACTCCCCGCGTATGTCATGAGGCCGCCCGCATCAGCGAATGCGCGGTTGCCCGAGACCGTCGCAAGACGATGTTTCCGCGCCAGCGCGATGATTGGCCCGCGCGGAAGCGTTGGCTGGACGACCAAAGCATCTACGCCGCCACTGGCCATCCCTGCGAAAATCGGTTCGAGATCCTGCGTTCCACCGAGCATAACGTCTTGAATTTCAAAACCGGCGGATTTGGCTGATGCATGGATTTGCGCCAAAAATGACTTGGTAAAGGTGTTTGCCGGATCGGCAAGCGCCGCCACGCGGCGCGCTCCAGGAAGTATCTCCCGGATCAATTCGAGACTTTTTCCTGCAAGCTCCGCCGCCGCTGCAGACAACCCAGTGACGTTTCCACCTGGCCTGGACAGGCTACTTATGAGTCCCGTTCCCACCGGATCGCCGGATGGCGCCATGACGATCGGGATTTCCGTTGTCGCACGCTTTGCCGCCTGTACGGCGGGAGTTTCAGAAGCGACGATAATATCGACCTTGAGATCAACGAGCTCCGCAGCCAGCGCAGGCAGACGGTCCAACTTCCCTTCCGCCGAGCGATACTCGATCTGCATATTTTGACCGTCGATGTAGCCGAACTCCCGGAGCCCCTCCCAAAATACCCGCGAGAACGGTTCGCGTTTTTCCACCAATAACACGCCGAGCTTTGCGGGCAATGTCCGCTGCGCGCGCACGACGAACGGCCACGCAGCCGCCGAGCCAGCGAACACTGCGATGAAATCGCGCCGTCTCATGCGATCACACTGTCGGCGCTCATAAGCCATTCCTCCACAAGGCCTTTAATCTGCAATGTTCTCCTTAGCCTTGGCGCTCAACCCGCGAGTCGATTTCACTGCGCAGCATTCCGAAGTCGATTGGCTTGGTGAAAAGCGCGTCGGCGCCACTTTCCAACGCCTTGCGTTTGGTGTCGGCATCGCCATAGGCCGTAATCATGATGATGGGCACATCGGGTCGAACTGCTTTCGCTTTGGGCAAAAGCTCAAGCCCGCTCATCCCAGGCATATTGATGTCTGACAGAATCAATATGAGCGAAGCGGAACCCGCATTGCTGATGCATTGCAATGCCGCAGGCGCGGATTGAGCGAATTCCATTGCAAATCGGCCGTCGCGAAGATCTCGCCGAAAGTGCTGCCGAAAAAGTGCTTCGACGTCCGGCTCGTCATCAACCACAAGAATAAGAAGTTGCACGCAGATCCTCCCTACTTTTCTAGCGTTGCGGCTTTACGCGGAAGTACAATTCGAAACTCCGTGTACTCGCCGGGCGCGGTATCGACTTCGATTGAACCGCAATGTTGTTTCACAATGATATCGTGACTGATGGACAGGCCGAGACCTGTCCCCTCCCCAGCAGGCTTGGTCGTAAAGAACGGATTGAACATTTTTTCCTTCACCTCGGGAAGGATACCAACGCCGTTGTCGCGGATCGTGATTTCCACGCTGTCGCCCAGATTTTTGGTCGAGGCCGCAAGTACAGGTTCATAGTTCCTTCCGTTCTTCCCCGCCTTGCGTTTAGCCGCCGCGTAAAAGCCGTTGGAGATCACGTTCAGAAGAACCCTGGTGATTTCCTGGGGAAAAAGGTCCACTTCGCCGGCGGCCGGATCAAAAGATCGCTGCAGGGTGATATTAAAGCCCCGCTTCTCGGCTCGCGCCCCGTGGTAAGCGAGGTTGAGACTTTCCTCCACGACACTATTGATGTCGATCGGCCGATGTTCGCCCGAGCCTTGGCGTGAATGCAGCAGCATGTTTTTGACAATCGAGTCGGCACGCTTGCCGTGTTGCACGACCTTTTCGAGATTGCCACGCAGCATGTCGGTAATTTCATTAACTTCGCTACCGGTCTTTTCGTCAAAATGGACGCGTTGCAGCGCCTCCTGCAGTTCGCCAATCAGCTCCGCAGAGACGGACGAAAAGTTGTTGACAAAATTCAGAGGGTTTTTGATCTCGTGCGCGATGCCCGCAGTCAATTGACCTAGCGACGCGAGTTTTTCGGTTTGCACCAGCCTGTCCTGAGCGGTCCGCAGGTCCTCGAGCGACTTCGCCAAATCGCGCGTGCGCGCCTGCACGCTTTCGAAAAGGCGGACGTTCTCAATTGCTATAGCGGCCTGGTCGGCAAAAGTCGAAACAAGCTCGATTTGTTTATCCGTGAAGGGACGCTCCTCGATGCGCGTCAGGGCGATAACGCCAATCGCCTTTCCTTCGCGCAGCATCGGCACCGCAAGAATGGTGTGAAAACCGCCGAGCTCGATCGCTTCGGAAAAGGTGTAGTCTGGGTCGGCACGGACGTCTGGAATGTGGACAGTTCGCCCTTCCAGAAGGGCGCGACCGGTCGCAGAACCACGCGCGGGTCCGACGGGCTGATCTTTAACCAATTCGACAAATTCGGGCGAAAAACCATAACTTGCCGCGCGGACGAAGACGCCAGACTGTTCCCGTGCGATCGTACCCTGGTCCGCTTCGCAGAGCTTGGCGGCCGCTTCGACCAGCGTCTGCAACACCGTATGCAGATCGAATGCAGAGCGGCTGATGACCTTGAGAACTTCTGAAGTGGCGGTCTGCTGTTGCAGGGCATCCGCCAGTTCTGCGGTACGAGCCTGAACTTCGTCGAACAGACGGACATTCTCGATCGCGATCACCGCCTGGTCGGCAAATGTTTCTACCAGATCAATCTGGTTCTCGTTGAAGGGCCGCACCGTCTTGCGCATCAGCAGCGCTATGCCGATCGGCGTTCCTTCCCGCAGGAGCGGAACACCAAGCGTGGTGCGGAAACCCACTTTCTTCTGCTCATCGAGATATGTGTAGTCCGGATCGGCCAGCGTATCGGGAATGTGTATCGTCTTACCTTCAATCAGCACGCGTCCGACCGTGCTGCCCCGGTCCGGCCCCAGTCGGACAGTCTTGAGAGCATCACCTACCTCCGGCGTGAGTCCATAGGTCGCAGCCCAGAAGTAGGCGTCGTCCTTCTGGCGAATAATAGCAGCCATATCCGCCTCGCAGAGACGCGCCGCCGATTCCGTCAGCGTCTCCAGCACTAACTGCAAATCGAACGTCGATCGGCTGATGACCTTCAGCACATCCGCCGTGGCGGTTTGCTGCTGCAGCAACTCGGAAAGATCATCAGTGCGCTGACGCAGTTCGCTGAGCAAGCGTGCGTTCTCAATGGCAATGACGGCCTGGTCGGCAAAGGTTTTCAGAAGCTCGATTTGGCGTTCGGGAAAATACCCGGGTTGAGGCCGCGAAATTGCAATGGCTCCAACGGGCTGGCCGGATTTCAGCATCGGCACTGCCACGATGCTGCGGAAGTTCACCTCCCTGGCCGTGGCGCCATGCTCGTAGTCGGGGTCCGCATCAATATCGGGAATTTGTTCAACAACAGAATTGAGAATCGCGCGCGCTGCGGCGCTCTTGCGTCCGGGCGCAACAGGATATGCACGCTTCAGAGCCTCGATTGCCTCGCCCTCATAGCCATGTGTGGCGGCAAAATGAATTAACTGGCCGTCAAACCGAAACACGTTGCAGAATCGAGCGTCGCAGACGCGGGCGGCGCTTCTCGCGATGGTCTCGAAAACAGGTTGAACGTCGGAGACCGAGCTTGAAATAACGCTCAACACCTCGGAAGTGGCCGTCTGCTGCTCCAGAGACTCACTCAGCTCAGCCGTGCGCGCCTGCACTTCCTCGAACAGCCGCACATTCTCGATGGCAATGACGGCCTGATCGGCGAACGTTGTGAGCACTTCAATCTGCTTGTCCGTAAAGGGCCGTACTGCAGTGCGCGTCAGCACAATGACCCCGATCGGACTTCCCTCGCGCAGCAGCGGAATGGCAAGCACGGTCCGATATCCGCCGCGTTTTTGCGCTTCGCTGAAGGTGAAATCGGGATCCGCAAGAACGTCGGCGATATGAACAACGCGGCCTTCAAGCAAAGCGCGGCCGGCGACTGAACCGCGATCGCGCAAAATCGGCCGGGTCTTGACATAATCCATGAAGGCCGCGGGAAAATTGACGCTCGTGACCCAGTAGTGCTCGCCTCCTTTGGGCCGCACGATGCCGGCCATATCTGCTTCGCAAAGTTTCGCAGCAGATGCGGTAAGCGTGTCGAGCACGATCTGAAGATCGAAGGCCGAGCGGCTGATAACCTTCAGCACGTCGGCGGTCGCCGTCTGCTGTTCCAAAGCCTCGGAAAGATCGTCGGTACGCTGGCGCAGTTCGCCGAAGAGGCGTGTATTTTCGATGGCGATGACGGCTTGGTCGGCGAAAGTTGTCACCAATTCGATCTGGTTGTCGGTGAACCGGTGCGCGACGTTTTTTCCTACGAATATGACGCCGACGACATCACCCTTGTGCAACAGCGGCACGCCGAGCGCGGCGCGATAGCCCGCAACCTTTTGAAGTTCACCATAAGTGTATGCGGAATCCTCCAGGACGTCAGGAACATGTATCGCTCGACCCTCCATGGCGGTTCGTCCGGTGACACTGCCGCGATCGATCGGCACTGGCAGGTCCTTAAAGAACGCCCTGATCTGCGCGTGAATTTCAGCCGAATTGCCGTGGCTGGCCGAAAATATGAAGTTCTCCCCCTTGCGTTGAAACAGCCAGGCGTAGTCCGCGTCGCACAACCGCGTTGCCGACTCGACCAATGTGTCGAGCACGGTTTGCAGGTCAAAGGTCGACCGGCTGATGACCTTAAGAACATCGGCGGTCGCGGTCTGCTGTTGCAGTGATTCGGAAAGCTCGGCGGTGCGTCGCTGTTCGGCATCGAATAGCCGCACATTCTCAATCGCAATGGCCGCCTGGTCGGCAAAGGCCTCGACAAGTGCAATCTGCTTGTCGACAAAGGGCCGGACCTCCAGCCGATAAGTGAGGATGACACCGAGCAGGTCATCGCCTTTGAGTATCGGAACGGCAAGGACGGTCCGAACTGGCGCGATGTCTTTTGACCTGTGGGTATATTCCGAGTCGACCGTCACGTCGGGAATATGAATGGTCTGTCGCTCAAGCGCGGCACGTCCCGCACCGCTGCTGCGGTTGAGATGAATTGGACTACCTCGAATGAACGATTCAAGCTCCGGCGGCGCATTATGGCATACAACACATCGCAACACCTCGCCGTCGAAGCGGAAGACAGCGGCCCTATCGGCTCCGCACAACCGCACCGCGCTTTCGGCAACGGTTTCGAAGACAGGCTGCAGATCGAAGGCCGAACGGCTGATGACCTCAAGCACATTGGCGGTGGCCGTTTGCTGCTGCAGAGATTCACGCAACTCGTTCAGCAGCCGCGTATTCTCGATGGCAATGACGGCCTGCGCCGCAAAACTTTGCACCAGCTCGATCTGTTTATCAGTGAAGGGCTGCACCTCGGTGCGATATATGACGATGGTGCCGATGAGCTCATCGTCCTTGAGCATTGGGACTGCGAGCTCGGTGCGGGCACCGCCGAATTGAACAATTCCTGGTTTGGTGAATCCAGCCGGAACATCGATGTATTCGGGTTCTGCGAGGACATCGGCGATATGTGCCGTTTCCTTCGAGCGCAGAACTCGGCCAACACCCGTCTTCGGACTAGGGCGGATGACCGGGTTGCGCTTCCGTTCTTCCGCCAAGGCCGGCGGTACGCCGAACCACGCGCCGGCGCGCACAGCGTCATCATTTTCGCGCAGAAACATAACGCCATACTTTGCGTGGCAGATCTGCGTTGCATTTTCCAGCATGGCATTAAAAACGGGGGCTAACTCACCAGGCGACTTACTTATGATGCCTAGAACCTCGGATGTCGCGGTCTGCTGCTCAAGCGCTTCGGACAAATCATCCGTACGATCGCGCAGTTCGTTGAGCAGTCTTGTGTTTTCGATTGCGACCGCGGCCTGGTCGGCGAACGTCCTCAGCAATGAAATTTGTGCGTCGGTAAAGGGCTGGACGCGCGTGCGTCGGATAGTGATCACGCCGATGATCGCGTCACCCCGGAGCATCGGAACCGCGAGGATGGTTCGATGCATCTCCTCATCTTGGCGGTGTCCTTCGGCCCACTCGTAGTCACTATCGGCGAGAATGTCGTGGATGTGGATGACACGACGCTCCACTATCGCCCGGCCGGTTGCCGACCGTCTGTCGCGCGCAATCGGATTCTGTTTTGCAACTTCAAGAAATTCCTCCGATGTCCCGCAGCTGGCAGCCACCCGGTAGACATCACCGTCCTGGCTGAAGATGAAACCCCTGTTGGCGCCGCAGAGGCGCACTGCATTTTCGAGCAGACCTTGCAGCACCGGTTCCAGCTCGAAGGCGGAGCCCCCGATGATCTTGAGCACCTCGCTTGTCGCGACCTGCGCTTCGCGCGCCTCGCGTAATTCCCGCGCATATGAATCGAGTTGTTCCTGCAGGTCCGCGACCGGAGACGGTTGTGGTGGTGGCGTCCGCACGCTCCGCGTTTTGGAAATACGGCGTCGCCGGCTTTTGGCCGGTCGGCCACGTGCCTTGCCGCGTCCCTTCATGTCGCCCCCCTGGCGCACTCACACCCAAATCTACGCAAGTTCCTGCGATTGCGCCAATAGATGCAGCGATAGAAGCGGGTAATCCGCGCAAAAAAGAAAAGGGCCGCCACAGAGCGGCCCTTCAAACATTGTAGCGCGGCGCCTATTCCGCTGCCGGCAGCGCCGGCGCTTCCGCGGCCTCCGCTTTGGCTGCAGCCTTAGCCGCGTCCTTCTCGCGCTCTTCCAGGATGAGCGCGTCACGTTTGACGGCAACCTCGCGCAGGCTGTTCATCATCGCGCCGGTGCCAGCCGGAATCAGGCGGCCGACAATGACGTTCTCCTTGAGCCCGTCGAGCGTGTCGGCCTTGCCGTTGACGGCGGCCTCGGTGAGCACGCGCGTGGTCTCCTGGAACGACGCCGCCGAGATGAATGAGCGGGTCTGCAGGCTGGCCTTGGTGATGCCGAGCAGGACCGGATGTCCGGTCGCGCCCTTCTTACCTTCGGCCTCGGCACGAGCGTTGATTTCGTCGAGTTCGACCTTGTCGATCTGCTCGCCCTGCAACAACTCGGTCTCCCCGGAATCGTCGATCTCAACTTTCTGCAGCATCTGGCGAACGATCACCTCGATGTGTTTATCGTTGATGTTGACGCCCTGCAACCGGTAGACCTCCTGGATTTCGTTGACCAGATAGGCCGCCAGTTCCTCGACGCCCTTGATGGCGAGGATATCGTGCGGCGCAGGATTGCCTTCGACGATGTAGTCGCCCTTCTCGATGACGTCGCCGTCCTGAAGGTGAATGTGCTTGCCCTTCGGGATCAGGTACTCCTTCGGCTCATCGCCCTTCCCCGACGGCTCGATGGTGATGCGGCGCTTGTTCTTATAGTCCTTGCCGAACCGCACCGTACCGCCGATTTCGGCGATGATCGCAGCTTCCTTCGGCCGCCGCGCCTCGAACAGTTCCGCCACCCGCGGCAGACCGCCGGTGATGTCGCGCGTCTTGGCGCTTTCGGTCGGGATACGCGCAATAACGTCGCCCGCCTTCACGTGGCCTCCCGGATCGACCGAGATGATGGCATCAACCGCGAGCTGGTAGCGGGCTTCGCCGCCACGCGCCAGCTTGAGGATCTTGCTACCAGACTTGATCACGATCGCCGGACGCAGATCCTGCTGGTTGCGGGAAGAACCCGTGCGCCAGTCGATGACGACGCGCTTGGCGATGCCGGTCGACTCGTCGAGTGCTTCCGACATCGACAGGCCGTCAACGAGATCCTCGAAGGCAATGTCGCCTTCGACCTCGGTGAGGATTGGCCGCGTGTACGGATCCCACTCGGCGATACGCTGCCCGCGCTTGATCTTTTCGCCGTCCTCGACGCGCATGCGCGCGCCATACGGAACGCGGTGATGCGCGCGCTCGGTGCCGTCGGGGTCGACGACCGCGACAACCATGTTGCGCACCATCGCCACGACCTCGTTATCAGAGTTCTTGGCGACGTTCTTGCCCTTGAACTTGATCTTGCCGTCGAAGTTCGACTCGATGAACGACTGTTCGGAGATCTGTGCGGCGCCGCCGATGTGAAACGTGCGCATGGTGAGCTGCGTGCCCGGCTCACCGATCGACTGCGCGGCAATGACGCCCACTGCTTCGCCCATGTTGACTGGTGTGCCGCGGGCAAGATCGCGCCCGTAGCAGGCCCCGCACACGCCGTTGGCTGCTTCACAGGTCAGCACCGAGCGAATTTTGAGCTCTTGAACGCCGCCATTGGTAATGACTTCGACTTCCGGCTCCGTCAACAACGTACCGCGTTTGATCAGCGTCTTGCTGCTTGAGGGATCTTTCACATCCTCCGCCGTCGTGCGGCCGAGGATACGGCTAGCGAGCGACGCCACCACGGTGCCGGCATCGATGATGGCGCGCACCTTGATGCCGTTCTTCGTTCCGCAGTCTTCTTCCGTGATGATGCAGTCCTGAGCAACGTCGACGAGACGCCGCGTAAGGTAGCCCGAGTTCGCCGTCTTCAAGGCGGTATCGGCAAGACCCTTACGGGCGCCGTGTGTCGAGTTGAAGTACTCGAGCACCGAGAGGCCTTCCTTGAAGTTGGAAATGATCGGGCTCTCGATAATCTCGCCCGACGGCTTCGCCATCAGGCCACGCATGCCGGCGAGCTGACGCATCTGCGCGGGCGAACCGCGCGCGCCGGAATGCGCCATCATGTAGATCGAGTTGACCTGATGCTCGCGACCGTCCTTGTCCTTCTTGATCGACGAGATCTCCTTCATCATCGCGTCGGCGATCGCCTCGGTGCACTTCGACCAGGCATCGACCACCTTGTTGTACTTCTCGCCCTGGGTGATGAGGCCGTCGTTGTACTGCTGCTCGAACTCTTTGGCGAGGTCGCGCGTCTGCTCGACGGTCTTCCACTTGGACTCCGGCACCACCATGTCGTCCTTGCCGAACGAAATTCCGGCCTTGAACGCGTGATAGAAGCCGAGTGACATGATGCGGTCGCAGAAGATCACGGTCTCCTTCTGCCCACAGTGGCGGTAGACGGTATCGATCATCGACGAGATGTCGCGCTTCGTCATAAGCCGATTGACGATGTCGAAGGAGATCTTTGGACTCCTCGGCAACACTGCGCCGAGCGCGGCGCGGCCGGGCGTCGTCTCGTACCACTGGAAAATCGGCTTTCCCTTCTCGTCCACGCCTTCCCAGCGATACTTGATCTTGGCGTGGAGCGTGACGGCCTTCTCGTTCAGCGCGTGATCGATCTCGGCCATGCCGCGGTAAAAACCGCGCACGACATTCTGCTTCCTCGTGTCCTTCTTGAGATCTTCTTCCGAGTGCAGGTCGAGCTTCCACTCGCCCGGCTCGCCTTCCCGCATCAGCGACAGGTAGTAGAGCCCAAGCACGATGTCCTGCGAGGGCACGATGATCGGCGAGCCGTTCGCAGGGTGCAGGATGTTGTTGGTCGACATCATCAGCACACGTGCTTCCAACTGCGCTTCGAGCGACAGCGGGACGTGCACGGCCATCTGGTCGCCGTCGAAGTCGGCGTTGAAGGCCGCGCAGACCAGCGGATGCAGCTGGATCGCCTTGCCTTCGATCAACACCGGCTCGAATGCCTGAATGCCGAGGCGATGGAGCGTCGGCGCGCGGTTGAGCAGCACCGGATGCTCGCGGATCACCTCATCGAGGATGTCCCAAACCTCCGGCTTTTCCTTTTCGACCAGCTTCTTCGCCTGCTTCACCGTGGTGGAGAGGCCCTTGGCGTCAAGCCGCGAGTAGATGAACGGCTTGAACAGTTCGAGCGCCATCTTCTTCGGCAGGCCACACTGATGCAGCTTGAGTTCGGGACCGACCACGATCACCGAGCGACCCGAATAGTCGACGCGCTTGCCGAGCAGGTTCTGGCGGAAGCGCCCCTGCTTGCCCTTGAGCATGTCGGCGAGCGACTTCAGCGGCCGCTTGTTGGCGCCGGTGATGACGCGGCCGCGGCGGCCGTTGTCGAACAACGCATCGACCGCTTCCTGCAGCATGCGCTTTTCGTTGCGGATGATGATGTCCGGCGCCCGCAACTCGATCAGCCGCTTCAGACGGTTGTTGCGGTTGATGACGCGGCGATAGAGATCGTTGAGGTCGGAGGTCGCAAAGCGTCCGCCGTCGAGCGGCACCAGCGGCCGCAGATCGGGCGGAATGACCGGCACGACCGTCAGGATCATCCACTCCGGCTTGTTGCCGGAGGCCAGAAACGCCTCGATCAGCTTCAGCCGCTTGGCGATCTTCTTCTTC
>DASSYU010000145.1:0-10401 GCA_035703125.1 Pseudolabrys sp.
CGACAGGAGGCGGCGTCTCCGGAATGCATCACCAGCTCACAAGAGGACCAACCATGATTCGTTCGACTATCACGGGAGCTTCGATCGTGTAGCTCCTTGCGGCTTTTGTACTCACTCCGGCCGAGGCCTACCCCAAGCGCCATCAGCGGCATCAACAAACCTACTCATACAGCCAGGCCCCGGACCAGCCCGTTCTCAACCAGTCCGGCCATCGCGCCCGGTACCAGCAAACGTATTCCGCGCGGCGGTCCGCCGGCCATCGTGCCGAAAACTGCACGATGACGAACGAAGGACGGGGCGTCTGCATGGGCGCTGCTTCCCAAGCCACGGCGGCGGCCGTCCCCGCGGCGCCCGTTGTCGATGCGACCGGCAATCGCGCCTACGCGATGGCCGATGCGGCCCAGATCATCGGCACGCGCCCGACCGGCTGCCCGCACTCATATTGCGGCTGCGGCCTGCGTAAATATCTCGGGCTCGCTGACGTGCGGCTCAACCTCGCCTCCAACTGGGCGCGGCTGTTTCCGCGTGAGTCCGGCCCGCGTGCCGGGCTTGCCGCCGTCCGCAGCGGCCACGTGATGTACATCGAAGGGGCCGCCGGCAACGGGCAGTGGCTGGTCCGCGACTACAATTCAGGCGGCGGGCTGTCACGCGTGCACGTGCGCGACGTGCGCGGTTACGTGTTCGTCAATCCGCACGGCGCGGTCGCGAGCCGCTCCTGACAGCAAGGCGTGTGCACGTTGGGAGGATGTGCACGCGCCTTTATCCGGCGAGCGCTTTCCGTAAATTCAGAACTTCCTCGTCGCGCTCGCGCAGCGCGCTTTCCAGCCGCTTGATGTTGTCGAACAGCCGCGCCGTCGACAGGCGCAGGAAATAGAAACCGAACTTCGGGTTCTGGTAGTAGAGCTGCTCGATCTTCTCGTAGGAAATCACGAGCACCAGACCATTCTCCGTGCACACCAGGGTCTGCGTGCGCGTGCGCTCGGGGGCGAGCATCCCGAGCTCGCCGACCACCGCGCCCGGCGCGAGGTCGAGATTGATCTCCTGCAGATGCAACTGGCCGGAGACCAGGAAAAAGAGATGGTTGGCCTTTTCGCCCTTGCGAAACAGCGTTTCGCCCACTGTGATGGTGCGCTCGGTCATGAATGGCTTGAGCCAGTCGAGCGACATGTCGCCTTTGCTGGCCTCCTCGACCTGCTTGACCAGCTTGAGCATCTCATGCAGCCGGTAGACGTTGAGCGGAAATAATATCCCGTGAAGGATCACCGTCGGCAAACTGCCGAACAGCGCGCCGTAGGTGACGAATGCAACATTGCTGGCAAGTCCGATGACGCGCAGTGGAATCATGGTCCGCATCGAGAGCGTCGCAATGACGAGCCCCGCCGCGAGAAAACCGACCATCGTGACGTAATCCATGTGCCCCCCGACCAAGTCGCCCCAAGTGCCTCAAGTCCCCTGCAAAGGGTAGCCAGCGGCTCCCGGGTAGACAATGTTCGTTTTGAATTGAAATCCGGCTCACAGGGCTGTGTCCGCGTCGTGGGTCCCGCGCTTCTGACCGCAAGCGGACATGCCCCTTCAAGGGGATAAACGGAGCCTGTACTCTGTCGCGTCCCCTTGGGCTGGGGAGAGGGAAATGAGACGCAACGACAGAGTAGCCCTTATCGTCCTTTCGATCGCGATGGTCTTTGGCGGTCTCTATTTGCTGTCCGTCGTGTCTGCATGGTTTTGGGCGATCACCCTGGGGCAATGGGCGATCAGCATGCTTTGGGCGATTCCCGGCATAGTCTGCTCCATCATTGTTTGGGTTTTGTCAGCCGCATTATGGGTTTTGGGAGTCGTCGGTCTCGCGCTTACGATTTTCGGAGCTTTTCTTTTGTGGAAGCTCCGTCGGGTCGGCCAGGGCGGCGAACACTCCTGATTTTGGCAGGACTATTGGCCCTCGGCGTCGTCGTTTTGTGAATTCCTGAAGACGTTCTGAGGGAGAAGGTCGGTGTCACGACAACTTGTCGTATTCCCGTCGAAAGGCTTCATCCAAAATCTGTTCGGCTCCCGGGCCAAAAGATTCATCACCGCAAAAGACGCAAACACGGACTGTTATCGTCACACGAAAGTGGACGTAGCCTTTGTCGCTCCATTGCCGGACCGTCAGCTCCTTGAAGGAACTGGAGAGGTGTCCGCATTTGCATAAGTCACAAACAATGAAGCCGTCTTCGGTTGCCATTGGCCGTCCCCGAGACCTTGGAAACGCGAAAAGCCAGTTTGCATGGTGTTGTTTTGTGCCTGTGTGAGCTACCTCACTCTCAGACGCACAGACGGCGCAAAAATTGTTTGCTTTTGACCCCTGGTTGCGCCGCACATGTCCGTTTTCTGGGGTGAAACGGACACACGATTTAACGGTCAGCTACGGACCCGGCATCCACTAAGTGGGCGTCGAAGGTCTCGCCGCCGGTCGGCTCCTGCCGTGGCGCTTTATTCAGGTCATGTCGCAGCTTGCTGATTTCCCGATAGGCAACCTTGCGCACGCGGTTCACCAGGCCCAGAGGCCTGTGCGCGGGCAAGGAATGCCAGGGGCTGAATGACAGATTCTCGCAGAAAACGGCCTGTTCCGGCGACATGCAGTCCTGGATCGGAATAATAATCGTGCCGATGCGCTCCGGCTTTGAATCGGCCTCTCGCCACATCTTTTTCGAGTTTTCGATCGGCGTGGTCGTCTCGTCGACGAAGCGCTGGATATAGAAATCGAACCACACCTCGTTTCCGGCCAGCGTCTTGTTCATTTCTTCCTTGAGAGAGAAATTCCAGCCGAACCGGGTGAGCTGGCGGCTCAACAAGCCGGGCTTGCTGTGCAATCGCGGCTTGGCCGTGTATTTGACGGCAAATTTTTTCTCGGGATCGACGCCAAACCGGTACGGCGTCATCGACCAGTATTGCTGGTAGAGAGGGTTGTACATGAAATTAACATTGACCTTGAGCGCCAGCCAAAGCTCATCGGGGATGCGCAGCTTGGACAATGCGACGACATACTGGTCGATCCAGCCACCGCGCATGAACGCTTCAAGCGTTTTCCTGTAGCGCTTGAGATCGTCGACAAAGAATCTCGGCTGGTTGATCAGGATAAAGTCCTGCGTGTGCTTCTCGTCGTCCATCAACTTCTCGCCGGGCACGCCGGTCAGCTTGATCGCCATGCCGCGGGCGTCGAACATCCATCCCGGCCGCCGCTCTGAGTTGCCGTTGGAGAAACGGATCCAGGCTCTGTACTGGCGTCCGCGCACGAAAACGCCCTGGCACAGGTCATCAGGAAGGTTGTCGCTCACCTGGAAAATCGCGCGGACGCAGCCATTGTCGAAGGCGTGCGCATCTCGCCGCGCCGGTCCGCGGCGTTCGTTAAAGTGCGCGGTAATCACCCGCCGCGTGTCCTCGACGATATCGTTGATATATTGCTCCTCGAGCGCGCGGCTGCCCTCGTAATAGCTTTCGCCCAGGGCGACATCGAGATCCGGTTCGGAGTTCTGGCTGGCGGTTGGCACGGCTCAGATCTTCACGGAGGGTTTCTGTTTGGCGCCGGCAGTTCGACCGGTGCCGGCTTCGCGCAGCATGGCGAGCGATTCCATCGCCCTGAGCTCCCACAACCGAGCGCCCTGGCGGCGCGCTGTCGCGATGGCGGCCTCGTAGCAGGCCTCGATCTCCGACACCGGCCCGTGCTGGCCGCGCAGAATATCGCCGCGCAAACGCATTACTTCTGCTTCGTACCAGCGGCCGCCGGCAGCCTTGATCTCGGTCATCAGCCGGTCGACGATCTCTGCGGCCTTCGCCCATTGATGGTCGGCCGCAAGAGCGCGCGCCAGCAGGTAGTGAGAGAATTGCATCCAGATCCGCGTTCCGGTTCTCTCCAGGGCGCGGATGCTGCTTCGAATGTCGGCAAGGCCGGCCTCGAGCTCACCGAGCTCGAGACGTGCCCAGCCACGCAGCATGAGGCCGCCCGCAACCCATTGCGGGAAACCCTGCTCATTCGATTGCGCGACTGTCCGGTCTGCGACCGGAAACGCGGCTTGCGGATTGCCGGCACAAAGATACGTGCCGGCAACGAACGAGAGCACGTAGCATATGCTGTGGGGATGACGCAGCTCCTCCGCGTAACCGAGCGCGTCAAGAGAGTGGCCTACGCCCTCGTCGATGTCGCCGCAAAGCGCCGTCACGACACCGAGATAGACCTGTGCCGTTGCCTTGAAATCGTGTGAAAAAATCAGTGCCAGCGGGGCGTGTTGCTCCGGATTATAGAGAGCTATTGCCTTCTTCAACTCGCGTGTCGCCTGGGCCAATTCGCCGAGCATGAAAAGCGACATTCCGAGCACACGGTGTCCCATCAGCAGGGCGGTCTGGTCGTTGTGCTCCATGGCGAGCGCAAGCAGATCCTGGGCCAGCGCACGCGCCTTCGGGATTTCGGCACCCATGAGGTGAGCGCCGACGAGGCCGTTCAAGACCGCGAACATCTGCGGTCCGCTGCCGAGCTCCTTGCACAGGTCCAGGGCCCGGTTGAAGGCCACGATGGTCTGCGGCGCGCCGAAACCCTTGGCCGCGATAGACGCGTTTGCGAGGGACTGTTGCAGCTGCAGTTCCAGTTCGAGCCGCGTCTTGTCCTGCGGCAGCTCCTCTAGCAGCTTGAGAGCGGTCTCAAAATGGGTGACCGCTTCCATGAAGGCCGAGCGCTTGCTCGCCTGCCGCCCGGCTTTCAGCCAGTGATGGATCGCCGGCGTGATCTCGCGCGCCTGCGTGTAGTGATAGGCAACGACCTCCGGCGCGCCCTCGGCGACGTCGACAAATTTAGTGGAGAGGGTCTCGGCGATGCGCAGATGCAGCGGCTGGCGTTCGCTGCGCAGCATGCTGGCATAGGCGGTTTCCTGCACAAGCGCATGCTTGAATGCGTAGGTCTCAATGGCGCTGAATTCGCGCCGCGACAAAAGCCCGGCTTCACGGAGGCGGTCCACCGCCGCGCGGACGTCCTGCGGCGGCGACGGGGCGATTGCCTCGAGCAGGTCGAAAGAAAACTCGCGTCCTATGGCCGAAGCGATCTGTGCGACGGTCTTCGCGGACGCCAGATTGTCGAGCCGTGCCATCAGCGAATCCTGCAGCGTGTCCGGAACGGCAGTGCTCCACGACGCGCCGCCCGATACGCCTTTTTCGGACGCACCGCTGGCCAGAACCGTCATGGTGACTTCCTCAACGAATAGTGGCACGCCGTCGGTCTTGGAAATGATCTCGCCGATCACCGCTGTCGGCAGCTTTCGGCTCGAGTCAATCGCCTCGACCATCGATGCGACCTGTGTCGGCGAGAGCCGGTTGAGGTTGATCCAGGCGTCTGCTCCGCCCAGCGAGCGGTATTCCGGCCGGAAGGTTGCGATCAGCAGCATGCGCCAGTTCGGAAGGTTCTCCCGGATCAGCTCCAGCATCTGCGACGAGGTGTGGTCGATCCAGTGGAGATCCTCGGCAATCAGAATGACCGGCTGTTGCTCGCAATGCGCGCGCAGCATTTCGACCATCGCCAGGAACGTTCTCTGCTTCTGCTGCTGCGGCGTCAGCTCGAGCGGCGGATAACGTCCCTCGGTCGAAATTCCGAGCAACGGCGCCAGCAGCGGCACGATCGACGCGCGACGCGTGGGCGAGATGTCGTCGATCAGCGCCTCAAGCCGTTCCAGCTTGTTTGATCCACGCGCCTCGTAGCCGCTGCCCAACACGTCATCGACGTGGCGGATCACCGGGTACCACGGGCTGCTCAGATGGTAGGATGAGCACTGGAACGAGAACACGCGGCAACTGCCGGGCGGCATCTGGTGGCGGAAGCTGTTCACGAGCCGTGACTTGCCGATGCCCGGCTCGCCGCAGACGGCGACCAGCTGTCCATGTCCTGTCTTCGCTTTCTCGAAAGCGTCACGCAGCACCGCCAGCTCGGCCTCGCGCCCGATGAGCGGCGCGATGCGTCCCGTCCGGCGTGCTTCGAACCGGCTCGCCTTGCTGCGGCGCACGACACCCGAGATCGCGATCGGCTCCAGAAATCCCTTTACCTCCAGATCGCCGAGATCCTCGAACTCGAACAAGTCGCCGAGCAGACGCCGCGTGGCGGGCGCGACCAGGATCTGGTTGGGTTTTGCGAGTTGCTGCAGGCGTGCGGCGAGGTTAGGCGCGTCGCCGACGAGCGCGAACTCGCGGCTTGAGCCTTCCCCGATCAGGTCGCCGACGACGACCAGGCCGGTCGCAATGCCGACGCGCATTTCGATTTTCGGCACGCCTTCGAATGACAATTCCGAAACGAGCCTGATGCCTTCCAGCGCGGCTTGGACAGCCCGTTCGGCGCTGTCCTCGTGCGCGGCGGGAAAACCGAAATAGGCAAGGATGCCGTCGCCCATGTAGCGGCCGATCCGGCCGTCAAATCCGAAAATTGCGGTTTCGCAGGATCGCTGAAATGCGCGCATGATGTCGCGCATATCCTCGGGGTCGAGCCGGCTCGAGAGCTCGGTCGAGCCGACCATGTCGCAAAAAACGACCGTGAGATTCCGCCGCTCGGCCTTGACGGCGCGTGACGCGGACGGCGGACGTTCTTGACTCGACAACTGCGTCACTCTCGCCCCTTTCGCGAGTTGCCCGAAAAAACGTTTATCGTTACTTTATATCATTCTTTCTTGACGCGATCATCTCGCGCTTGCGGTCAATTTCCCGGGCATCCGCAACGATGACATCAGCCGCCTTTTCCGCGGCCATGTAAATCGCACTCAGAATAAACAGACCCGGAATTTTCGGAAAAATCGACGCATCGACGACGCGCAATCCCTGCGTGTCCCGGACCCTGAAACGGGCGTCGAGCACGGCGTCCCCGTCGTCATCGGCGCCGATCTTGCACGTGCCGCAGGCGTGATGACCCCATGCGCAGTCCCTTACGAACTGGGTGAGCTGGGCGCGCGTATGGACGTGCAGCCCGGGGATGATCTCGCTCATCAGACTTGCCGTGCGGCCGGTAAATTTGCGGACGAATTCGATGCCGGCAGCGATGGCGTGCGCGTCTTCGCCGATATCGGGCGTCGCCGGGTCAAAGTAGTTGAGATTGATAGTCGGCACGTCGCGCGGATTGTCCGACGTGAGCTGCACCCGGCCGGCGCGGTTCTTCGTATGGCCTTTCAGGATGCACCAGGTGAAATAATTCTTTTCGCGACCCCATTTGGAATAGCAGGGCAGATAGCCCGAAAAGTGCCCGGGAATTCCGAACACGAACAGGTCCGGGTCCGGCTCTCCGAGATTCGATCGCTTGAGTATCGCCAGAAGGACGCCATTGGTCGCGTAGAGGCCGTGACCGTTGCGCCAGTCCGCGAATTCCCTGTCGTAGGGGCACATCTCGACATGCTTGAGGATGGCAAAGTCGTCGTACATCTGGTGCACGACGCCGACCTCGAGGCGGTCCTGCAGATTTCTGCCGACGCCGCGCAATGCGACATTGATCCTGATGTTGTGTTTGGCCAGCTCCTTGGGATCGCCGATCCCCGACAGCATCAAAAGCTGCGGCGTGTTGAAGGTCCCTCCGGCGAGAATGACCTCGCGCCGCGCATGCACCTGCCGGAGCGTGCCAGGTCCGTACTTGTGCGCATTCGGGTCGGCGCGATAAAGGCGCTCTCCCTCCAGGAATTCGACGCCGACCGCCCGGTTTCCCTCCAGCAGCACCTTTGTTGCAAGGGCGTGCAGTTGAACCGTCAGCTTCTTCGGCATTCGCCTTTCGGCGTCGTGAATATACTCGCGCGTCCCGGCGCGCATGCCGTCCTTCACCGTCATGGGCACGAAGATGGGCCCTTCGCTGCCGTTGAGCATATTCAGCCAGCTGTTCGGATCGAGCAGGCTAGACAGCCACGACAGCGCACGATGCATGATGCCGACGCGCTTCAGGCCGGTCGGATCGCCGAAGCTTTCCGCCCAGGACCTGACGCGGTGGCGCCAGCTGGACGAATACCACACATTGCAGCTGAAGCAGGTCTGCACAGCAGCCAGCACAACTCGCAGCAGCTGGGAGTCGCGCAGCAGCAGGGTTGCATCCGCGATGGTCGTGGGCACCCAGCCGTCAAATCCGTGCTTCCCGAAATTCCATCTGCGGTACCACGGACGGTTCAGATAGTCGCAGCGCTCGAGCTTCTGGAAATACCTGCGCATGCGCCAGCCGCGCCAGCTCTTGTCGCCGGTCAACTCCGCGATGTCATTCCAGTCGCTGTTGTGAGGCGCAATGAAGATTTGTGCGTGATGCGCGGTACAGCCGCCCAGCGTGCCCGCGCGCGGATAGAAGATGCCCTTGCCCGGCAGGTAGTTCTTTTTATCCTGCTTCTCCTGCTCGGGGTCGGCATAGTGGTGGACGTAGAATTTCCAGGCGAGCTCGTCGTTTTCCGAGCTGCGCGCATGCCAGGCGGGGACCTTGTAGTCGTAGGGCTCGTCCGGGCCGCCGGCTTCGAGAATGAGCACACTGTAGCCGGCTTCCGCAAGCCGCACGGCCACCGGCCCGCCACCGGCGCCGGATCCTACGACAATGAAATCGTATTCTTTATCCAGCCTGTCTGCGGACATCGCGGGCCTCGGCGACGCGGAACTATAGATGACCGGGAACTTTTGCGTAAGCGCGTCGGCAAACACCGCTAATGTGCGATGAACGGATAGTCCGGAAAAATGGCCTATTTGTTCAGGGCCAGAACTGGCGTGCCGCTTCGACAACCAGCGCCAGCTTCCGGCGCTCGTCGTCTTCGGTGACCGGATTGCCGGCGACGGTGCTGGCAAAGCCGCATTGCGGGCCGATCGCCAGCCGGTCGAGGTCGATGTAGCGGGCCGCTTCGTCGAGGCGGTGCTTGAGCGCATCGAGGCTTTCCAACACGGGCGTCTTCGAGCTGATCACGCCGAGCACCACGCCCTTGTCCTTCGGCACGAAACGCAGCGGCGCGAAATCGCCGGCGCGCGGCGTGTCGTATTCGAGCAGGAAGTGATTCACTTTCGTATCGGCGAAGAAGCGCTCGGCGACCGACTCGTATCCGCCTGCGCCGAGATAGTGACCTTTGAAGTTGCCGCGGCACATATGCACGCCGATGGCGACGTCCGCGGGGCATTCGGCGACGGCGTCGTTGATGCTCTTGATGTAGAGGTCGACGAGAACGTCGGGCTCGCTGCCCGAGCGCTTGATCTCGTCGCGGATGGCGGGATCGCATAACAGCGCGACGGCAACCTCGTCGAGCTGCACATAGCGGCAGCCGGCCTTGGCGAGCTCGGCGATCTCCTGCCGGAATACTGTGGCAAGATCGGCGAAAAATGAATCAACGTCCTTGTAGGCCGCGCGGTCGGCGAAATCGTCGCAGCGGTAGAAATGCATGGTCGAGGGCGCGGGGAGGGTGATCTTGCCGGTGAGCTTGGTCGCGCCGTGCAGGAACATAAATTCATCAAGCGCCAGCGGCTGCAGCCGCTTTATTTTTTTCGTGGCGTAGGGCGCCGTGAATTCGACCTCGTGGCCGGCGTCGTTGCGGAATTTGAATGAGGCAGGCTTGATGGCGAAGCCGTCGGTGCGCTCGACGAAGCGCCCCCAATAAGAGCCGCGGCGGAACTCGCCGTCGCTCACCACCTTGAGCCCGACCTGCTCCTGCATGGCGAGGACGTCGCGGATGCATTGGTCCTGCAAGGCCGTGAATTCGGCGTCGCCGATCTCTTTGGCGGCGTGCCTGCGGAACGCCTGCCGTAACGCCGCGGGGCGCAGCAGGCTGCCGACATGATCGGCGCGGAACGGCGGTCGGCCCTTGGTGGCGGCACTCATGCACGCGGCTCCCGGATAAATTCTATAGCCTGATAGGTAGAATGTAGATCGCCGGCGCGGCAGAAGACAATGGCCTCCCTGGCGAAAGCGTGCGACAATCTTCGCGTCCTTCGGAAGTCTCGGACGCGAGTGACCGGAATGAACGTTCTCGCAATGCCGTCAACCCGGCGTAATGCCAGCCAGCGCCGCCGCGCGCCGCAGATCATCGATGCGGCCGCGCGGGTCTTTGCTGAGCGCGGCTTTCATGGCGCCACCACGCAGGACATCGCCGATGTGCTCGGCATCCGGCAGGCCAGCCTCTATTACTATTTCTCCTCGAAGGAGGCGGCGCTGGAGCTTGTCTGCCTCAAGGGCGTCGAGGGTTTCTTCGAGGCCGCCAAGACAATCGCGGCGCGACGGGAAAGCGCGCGAAAACGGCTGATTTCACTGATCGAGTCCCACCTGTCGCCGCTGGTCGACCGGGCCGATTTCGTCAAGGTGTTCCTCAACGAGCGCCAGCATTTGCCGCGCGAAAGCCGCCGCCGCATCGGCCGCTGGTCGCGCGGGCTCGAGCGCATCTTCGAGGACGTGATCAAGGAGGGCGTCGCCAA
>DASSYU010000193.1:0-2001 GCA_035703125.1 Pseudolabrys sp.
CAAAATCGCGCGGTCGTTGCCTCCGAGCGACCGGATGGCTTTGGCCACGCCGGCGAAGCCCGAGTCACCGTAGGCGTCCTGCTGGGCGAAGACCGCGATCTGACTGGTCTTCAGACGCCTGACCTTCACCAGATAGTGGACCGTGGCCTCGGTCTCTTCAGCATAGCTGGCGCGGTAGTTGAAGACGTAGCGGTCCGGGGGATCGTTCCTGAGCAGGCCGGCGCCGGTGAATGCCCCGAAAAACAGCATCTTGCGCTCGAGGGCGTAAGGCAATGCGACCACCGCCGTGGGCGTCCCGACGTTGCCGACCACTCCAAAAACTTTGTCGTTCTCATAGAGCTGCTTCATGGTTCTGGCAGCTCGAGCTGGCTCGTAGCCGTCGTCTGCCGCGATGAGCCGGAGCTCCCGGCCATGCACACCACCATTGGCATTGGCCGTGTTGAACGCAGCCATAATACCCATCTTCATATTCTGGCCGAGTTCCTTGGTCGGACCACTGAGTGCTGCGGAAATCCCAAACAGAATTTCAGTGTCGGTCACGCCACGAAACAGGGTCCTGGTGCTTCTCGATTCCTGCTGGAGCGGTTGCGGTGCCGATGTGACCTGCGCCTGCGCGTTTGCGGGCAGGGGAGAAGGAGAAAGAGGAGCCGCTGCTGACGCAGGAGAGGAGTGTGTTGGCTGCGCCACGGAAGCGGGCGCTGGCTGCGCGAGAGGCGCCGGTTGTGGAGCGAGAGCCGGCGCGGATCGCGTAACAGAGGCCGCCGCAGGCGGCGCGTTTGTGGCGAGTCGATCCCCCCGCCCGTTCAACGGCGCGGCATCCGCGGCCGGCCGGTCGGATGGTTTCGAAGGCTGCGATGCCTCGAACAGGCCGCCGACAACTTGCAATACCGGTTTGTAAAATATGATTCCCAGCGCGAGGACAGCCGCAAATATGAATACCGGTGAAAATCGGACGAACAAGGATGACGTCCTAGCGTCTGATCGCGGTGGTGGCGGCTCCGGGATACGTTCCGGCCACGAATCGATTTCGTCCGCCGTCCGTCGCTCCTGGTGCATGTCTGTCGACGAGCGGACCGTCGGCGCCACATGAAGTTGTTGGGCAGCAGGCATACGCGGCTGCTCACGAAATTGTTTAGGCGCATACTTACTGAATTCGTCGTCGGTAATAGGAGCACCCATCTTTACCTCCCGGCGTTCTAGTCGCTGATGGGACCTAATCGTCCTCTTGGACTGACCATGAAACGAGGTGACCTCTGCTGACGACGCACCCCGACCGCCCCAGAAAAAAAGTTACGACAATTCGGGACGTACCAACGGCAGCTGAATACCGTTGTGCCAAAATTTTGAACTCACCACGAGCTGCCGGCTATGATGTCGAACGTCGGCTATGTCTGCTTTTGGCCCTTTACGGGCATCTGCTTTTGCGCCGCGCATGTCCGCTTTCGGGGTAAAGCGGACGTCGGCTGATGGAATTTTTTCAGAAATAAGAATTCATTCCTTGGATGCGCGAAGCTGGTCCCGGTGGGACATCGCGGCAAGAGAGCCTAATCTTTTCATGGAGTGATTCACGGTCCCACTTTTCACTAATGCGTTGTTTCGCTTAGCTTGGCGAAGCCTCTCGGGACCGCCAACCACACTGAAGTGATTCGGCCTCAGGTGTTCGATGGAATTGCCGCCTCTGCTGCGCAGAGCCGTCGACCGCGTGTTGGACGGCACGACGTCGACCGATCTCGCCGCTGCGGCGGCCGACCTGTCACGGCGCTACCGAGAAGAATCGCGCGACGGCAAGATTGACATCGCAAGTGACCGGGACGCGCTGGCGTACCTCGCAGTTCGTCTGCCTGCGACTTACGCGGCTATCCACGCAAGTTTTTCCGCAATTGCTGAAGCACGCCCGGATTTCGCCCCGAAGACTGCGCTCGATGTTGGCGCCGGTCCAGGCACCGCGCTCTGGGCCGCTGCCGACTGCTGGCCCGCTCTCGACGACGCGCTGCTGATCGA
>DASSYU010000466.1:0-3446 GCA_035703125.1 Pseudolabrys sp.
GAACGAAAGCCAGCTGTCATTCCTGGCGCAGGAAGGCTGCGACGAGGTGCAGGGCTATCTCACCGGCAAGCCGCAGCCGATCGAGGCCTATGCGGAGCTTGTCGGCAACGTCACTGCAAGGCCTCGTCACCACGCACTGGCAGGATAATACCGCGAGCTAGCGCGGCGAATCCTCTCTCGATCAACGTCGAGCCAAAGCCTGCGTGATCGGGCTTCTCGACCGGCGGGCCACCCGACTCCGGCCTGAAAAGCTCGACTTTGCCGCCGCCCTGTCCGAAAAAAAGAAGCGGCCTTTGCAGGCCGCTGAGAAGTTTGGAGGTTCGTAAAACGGGGGGCCTGCCCCTTGGGTGGGGGGCAGGCCTTACGACGGTCAGATTGCGTTCAATATCCTGGCCGTCAGGCCGCCTATGGTGTGGGGACTTACCACCAGGCTAGCCAAACTCGTGGAAGGGCCTTCGAAGGTGCGCGCAACGCCGGTCACCACTGTCACGCAGGCGAGCAGTAAAGTGGCTGCGGCAAGGATGATGGTCTTACGCATGGTCGTTAGCCCTGAATGGTGCGGGAGCAACCGCGCTCCCTATGACCATCACACTAGGCCGTCAGATCTCATGACGATGTGACCAGGGTCACAGATGAGCGCTTTTTTCCTCAGGCGCGGAAACACCTGAAAAAGCTAGAGTTTTATTTCTCTTTCGAGCTTGGCTTTGTTCTCGAGGCAGTAGTAGCCGGACAGGCGGGTCACCATTTTTGACCGCATCCACTCATTGAGAATCCGGCTGACATTCTCGCGTGCGATTCCCGCCATCGCCGCGACGTCGCTTTGGCTCAGCTTCTGCCGGATGACGACGCGGCCGCCGCCGACGTCATTTCCGAAAGCTTTGGCCAGGTCGAGCAGCGCGCGCGCCACGCGGCCCTTGACCGGCAGGAACGACCCAGCCGCTACAACCTGGTCGGTATCGCGCAGGCGGGTCGCCACCAGGTTGAGGAGATGCTTGTAAACTTCGGGATTCTTGAGCGCCACGGCCTCAAAGGCGGCGCGGCTGATGAACCTGAGTTTGCAGTCGCGCAGGGCCGTGACGGACGCCGAGCGCGTGCGGCCGTCGACCATCGCCATGTCGCCGACGATCGAACCGGGGCCGAGAATCGCGAGGATGCGTTCCGCGCCCTTCGGCGAGGCCATGCTGACCTTGACCAAGCCCTCATCCAGCCGGTAGCAGCCGTCGCCGGGGTCGCCCGCAAAAAACAGGATTTCATCAGCCGCCAGCTTGACCGGTTTTGCATTGGTCAAAAGCAAATCCGCCAGCCGCTCGGGCAGGTCCGACAATAGATCCGTGGAATGCGGCGTAGGAACCATCGAAAACCCGGCCCAGAGCGCATAAGGCGCCAGGTTTTTCTAGCAGAAATCCGGGCGAAGCGCCTCAAAAGCCAGTGAGGGCGGCTCGCGCGATCATTTGACGGTTAAGGCCGTGCCTGGCGAGTTCCGGGGTCGAAAGTTGCGCCAATGCGTGGTAACGCGCGGCGATTTCCTGACCTTCGCGGACACCTTCGACGAAATGGGTGCACCAAGCCGCGATCCGCGACAATAAGGCGCTTTGGTCGGCTATGCCGATCGTCATGGTCTGGTAAGTGATGTCGGTCATCGGTCCCTCCTGGTCTGTCCCCCACGGAGCGAGATGCTCGCAACATCAACCAGACTGGGGGCACCCGCCTTCGCGTGCTGTGTTGGCCATCACAAATTCACGAATTTCGATGAGTGCGCGCAGGCTCCGCGCGGCTAGTGGCGCGAGCCGTTCCGCTTGCGCTCTTTCTTGCTCGCGGCGGCAAGCTGAATCGCCCCCTTCCCGCCTTTGTCGCGGATCTTCCCGTACCGCTCGGCGATGATCGCCGGCATCTTTGCTGCGGCGGCCGTTCGGCGAACTGACGGGCCGGCCGCCTTCGCGGCAATAAGCGTGACCCTCTCATGACACGGCGCCTCGCGTGGCAGAACCGCCGCGAGCCTGGCCTTCACGCGGCCTTTCCAGGTTTCCGCCGGACGCCCGGTGATCGTTTTCACATAATGCTGTGTTTCTTCCGGAAGCTTGCCCTTTTTGGCGAGCCAGTCCTGGATACGCCGCGGCCCGGCATTATAGGCCGCAGCAGCAAGTCCGAGATTTCCGAACCGGCGGACAAGATCGCCGAGCAACCGTGCGGACGCCGCGATCGCCTGGGTCGGATCGAACGGATTGTTGAGTCCGACGGTCGCCGCCGTCTCCGGCATGAATTGCGCAATGCCCTGCGCGCCGGCGCGGCTCACCACATCCGGCTTGAAACCGCTTTCCTGAAAAAGAAGCCGAATGAAGAACGGCAGCGGCAGGTCGTTCGAATGTGCCGATTCAGCCACGCTGGTGCAAATCTCATGGCGCGAGCGGGTCACCACGCGATCTTTAATCGGCGGCGGGCGCTTGATCGGCATTGGTACGTCGGCCGCGACCGGCGGGGGCTCCGCCACGCCGGTTTTCGACGGGGAGCTTTCGGCGTGATCCGGAAATTCACCGATTGGCGCTTCAGCGGCGGGTGCCGACGCTACGCTGTCTCCTCTCTTGGTTGCGGAAACGGGCTCGGACGGAATTTCGTCGGCGCCGGCCGCACCCGAGAGAGTCAGCAAGCAGATACAGGCCGGCAGGAACAGATGCCGCATAATGTCTCCAAATGGCGCGAGCATGCCCGCGCGGCGCATCGCGATGCACCGGTGTCGATTTCGAAAAGGAGAAGTCCCCTCGCGTGGGCCGCGTCATGCGGTCGAAACGGGACTGTTTTTTGGTGAGCATTTGGAAAGAATAAGAACGGGTTCGCCCCGGGTTTGCCGCAGTTCCCCGCCGAATCGCTTAACCAAAGTTCTGGCGGGGCCGATCTGCAGGATCACAGCGCGCCCTTGCCTATGGGCCGACCGGAGAAGGGCTGGCGTACCGCACGGCAAGACCTTAACATCGACGCGGTTGGTGATTTTCAAGACTGGGGAGCAGCATGAGACAACGCCCACTCCTTATGGCCGCGCTGGTTCTGACGCTTGGCTGGGGTGCCTTCGGCTCCAAGGGCAACGATACCGGCGGCATTATTCCCTGGTCGCCGGAAGCCGAGGAGAATGCTTTCGACATCGCGCAGGCCAATTGCGGCCAGTTCAACAAGTACGCGGTCGTCACCAGCGTCCACCGCGTCTATGGCGACTACATCGCCTATGCCTGCTGGTGGCACCCACCGCGCGGCAAAAGATACCGCACGTAATTCCTTCTTCGGACAATTTTGCGCGCCGATGCTAGTCTTGCGCTATGAGGCGCGGGCTGGTCATCGCCGCACTGGGTTCGATCGCTTTCGCGGACCCCTCATCCGCACTCGATCTCAATTCATATCGCGCCCAGCACGGCCGCCAGCCGCTGTCGCCGAGCGGCGCGCTGTATGGCGCGGCCTAT
>DASSYU010000272.1:0-3403 GCA_035703125.1 Pseudolabrys sp.
GTCTTCCCGGAGCTGTTCATCGCGGGCTATCCGCCGGAAGACCTGGTTCTCAAACCGGCATTTCAAGCCGGCTGCCGATCTGCCATTGAAACTCTCGCGCGTGAGACGTCTGCCGACGGTCCGGCCTTGCTGGTCGGCACGCCCTGGCTGGATGCCGGCAAGCTGTACAACGCTGTTGCTCTTCTCGAAGGCGGCGCAATCACCGCACTGCGTTACAAAGTCGACCTGCCGAACTATGGCGTATTCGACGAAAAGCGCGTATTTGCGCCGGGACCGATGCCCGGTCCTGTAAACTTTCGCGGCGTGCGCCTCGGCGTTCCAATTTGCGAGGATATCTGGGGCACGGAAGTCGTCGAATGTCTCGCCGAAACCGGCGCGGAAATGCTCGTGGTGCCCAATGGTTCTCCTTACTGGAGGCAGAAAGGCGACGTGCGGATCAATATCGCCGTCGCGCGTGTGACCGAGCAGGGGCTTCCCACGATCTATGTCAATCAGGTCGGTGGTCAGGATGAGCTCGTGTTCGATGGTGTCTCATTCGGCCTGCATGCGGATTGCTCGCTTGCATTTCAACTCGCGGCATTTCAGGAAACGGTCGCAACCACACATTGGGTCCGTCAGCGCGGTGCCTGGCGCTGTGAAAACGGACCTCAAATAGCAGGTGTCGAAGCGGACCGCGCGGATTACAGCGCGTGCGTGCTGGGCCTGCGCGATTACGTCAATAAGAACGGTTTTCCAGGAGTTGTCCTGGGTCTATCGGGGGGTGTCGATTCCGCGTTATGTGCCGGTATGGCGGTCGACGCACTCGGCGCCGAACGCGTGCGTTGCATAATGCTGCCGTACAAATTCACGTCGCAGGAGTCGCTCAAAGAT
This sequence comes from Pseudolabrys sp., assembly GCA_035703125.1. Lineage (GTDB taxonomy): Bacteria > Pseudomonadota > Alphaproteobacteria > Rhizobiales > Xanthobacteraceae > Pseudolabrys. The sequence continues at coordinate 871 of DASSYU010000272.1, forward strand.
GCAGCGGCGTGCGCCCAGGCACTCGGCGTGCGCTACGAGATTTTGCCGATTGCCGCGGCGGTCGAAGGTTTTGAAGCAGTCCTGGCGCCGGCTTTCTCGGGATTGCCACGTGACGTCACTGAGGAAAATTTGCAAGCGCGCACGCGCGGCACGATTCTCATGGCGATTTCGAACAAATTCAATCTCATGGTGGTGACGACGGGGAATAAGTCGGAAATGTCCGTGGGTTATGCAACGCTCTACGGTGACATGAACGGCGGCTTCAATCCCATCAAGGATCTATACAAGACCGAAGTCTTTCGTCTTGCGCACTTGCGCAATAGTTGGAAGCCGGATGGCGCCAAAGGTCCGGATGGCCCGGTCATTCCAGACAACATCATCACACGGCCGCCAACAGCAGAGCTGCGTGAAAATCAGAAAGATGAAGACTCGCTTCCTGCTTACGCCGTGCTCGATCCGATCCTCGAGCGGCTCGTCGAGCATGAGGAGCCGATCTCCGCGATTGTCGCCGCGGGCTTTGACCGCGATACCGTCATGCGGGTCGACCGCATGATCAACATTGCCGAGTACAAGCGGCGCCAAGCTGCGCCGGGTGTAAAGGTGACGCTGAAGAATTTCGGCCGCGACCGGCGATATCCGATAACCAACCGCTTCCGCGATCCAGGCACGCCAATGCCTGCACCCGATGTGTCACTGATCACGGGAAAGCCGATAAAATCGGAAGTATTCGATTTTTGATCGCCGGCTCTAATGCGCGGGCAGGAATGTCGGGCCGACCGTGCGGACCGTGCGTTTGGTCGGGTCGGTTTCGGGCGGCGGCTGCACGGCGGGTGGTGTAGACACTGGTGCAGCTGTCGAGACGGTTCCGCGCAGCTCGGACTTAAGCGGTTTTCCGTCTGGACCGGACCGCGGCAGCGACAATTGCTTGGCGTATTGCTCGGTTACGACTACGTCGCCGGGGATAACCGTGTCGTCGGGACCAACGGACTTAAGGGTCTGCGCCCAGCTTTCGCCAGGCCTTCGGCAGCTGCAGGCCGAGTCCAAGGCCTTTCGATATAGGAAGGCGGTCGGAAGCTCCGTATACAGCCGCCCGTTCAGCGAAACGGCCTGAGTCATTTCCTCGCCGGGGTTGTGATACGTGTAAAGTGCGACCTCCGCCGCCGGGCACATCCGCTGGCAGGCCTGTTCATCTTCGCGGAAACGGTCGGGCGAGGTCGAATAAGAAATCGGAAAATAAAATCCGTCACAGGTCCGCACGCAGACCGTACGGAATGTCCCGCCCATCGGTTCTTGCGAACTCGAGAAAATGCCGCCGCTATTGTTTCCGCCGAACAGCCGATCGAAGAAGCCTCCCTGCTGCCCGGCAATTGCGGCTGAACGATACTGTGGCCCACATCCGTTGTTACCGAGAGCGATGAGCAATGCCTGTCGCTGTGCAGCGCGTTCGGTGGTGCCGCCATTGAGCTGCTCGAGCTGGTTGCGCATGCGTTCAAGCCCGAGGCGTTGCTGGTCGATTTGGCGGTTAAGTGCGCCGCACTGCGGGGGCGGGTTGCTGAAAATGGAGAAAAAGCCTGAGCTTTGGCAACCAATGCGCCGCGACTGCGCCACCAGCCGGTCGACCTCGAGTTGCTGACGATTGACCATGTCTTCGGTGCGCCGAATTTGGTCCGCGCGGGCTGGATCCGCGTTGCCTTGGTTAAGCGTCGCGAGTTGCGTCTCAAGTCTCTGACAAGCGGGATTTGCAGATTGCGCAATGGCCGCAGACAGGCTGAATAAAGCCGCCATCACGGTGGCTGCGACTCTGTAAGAAAACCCCCTCATGGTCGGCACTCTAGTCTGAAAACGATACCGGGGCGAGCCTTCCATTATTGCGCATGTGCGACCTCGGAACGCAGGTTCCAGAGCACGCCAGAGACGATGATCAGCGCGCCCAGAAGGACGAATATGTCCAATGGCTCGCTATAAATTGCCCCGCCGACCACGGCGATCAGCGGGATACGCATGAAATCCAAAGGCACCACCAGAGTGGCGTCGCCAGAACGGAATGCATTGCTCAGGCAAAAGTGTGAGGTGAGGCCAGCGACTCCGACACCGATTGCGGGCAAAAGATGCCGTTCATCGAGGTGCAGGAAAACCGATGGATTGCTGCCAATCAAAGACAGCGGAAACTGAATAACGGCCATCCAGAACACAATGCCGAATGTTGTTTCCGTTTTGGTCAGTTCCTTGGTCGCAATCATGGTTATCGCGTAGCCGAACGCTGCAAGCAGTACGAGAGCGGCAGCGGGTTTGAACTCTGTGATTCCCGGCCGAAGAATCACCAGCACACCGATGAAGCCGAGAACAACGACACCGAGACGGCTCGGCGTTAGCCGCTCATGCAGAAACCATACCGCCAAAAGCGCGGTCCAGGCCGGCATGGTGAATTCAAGTGCAAACACCGTGGCAAGCGGGAGCATAGTGAGGCTAAGTGCCCACGAGAATTGCGAGGCGTAGTGAACGCCGTTGCGGAGAAAGTTGAGTCCCATGCGAC
>DASSYU010000401.1:0-4331 GCA_035703125.1 Pseudolabrys sp.
ACCGGCGCCGGATTGAAAAAGGGGACCGCCGATGAAATCTCCGGTTGTCAAACGTTCGATTGTTATTGCGGGACACAAAACGAGCGTCAGTCTCGAAGACGCGTTTTGGAAGGGACTGAAGGAAATCGCTACCGGTAGAGAGGTGACGCTGTCAGACTTGGTCGCTTCTATCGACACTGATCGCCGTCACGGCAATTTGTCATCAGCGATACGTCTTTTCGTTCTCGACCACTATCGTGTGCATAGCGCCGACGATCACAGCAGCCTGCACAGCGATACACGAGATATACCGGGTGCGCGGGTCATCCACTCAGTTCTGCGTGCCGACTGACGCTGCGGGCCGGCCTACATTTCGTGGCTTGGGCGCCGGCTTTATGTCGGTCGGCGCCGGCAATGGCGGCGCCGAATTGACTTTCGGCGCCGGCCGGGCCGCTGGGGCGGATTCGATCGCACGTAACCGCTTTGTCTGATTCTCGACAGCTCGCAGGGTGAGCCACCCGGTGAGCGCCGAAACGTCAATGTTGTACGAAACGTCTGGCATCGGCCCCTTCAGGGCGATGAAGATGTCCGGGCGTGCGCCGGCCGCCTCGCTCTGTCCGGACAGCACCAGCCGTGCATCGATCAGGCCGTCGGTTAGATCGAAAGCACCGGCGACTGACAGCGCTGCGTCCTTGCTGTCGACGGCCGGCTTGCTGAGACGGATTTGCCCGGCGCTTACCGTCAGGGCCGATTCCGCGCGTCGGACCGATAGCCGGCCGCTGCCGATCGACTTGCGTACGACGTCGGCAATACGACCCTGCTCGATCGCGAGACCCTGATCGACGGCACGGGTTACGGCGTCGAAAGTCCGTGGATCGAGACCGGCCAGCTGGGCATCTGTCAGCTCGATCTTGCCCGATCCCTTTGCAGAGCCGACGAGCGCAACCGCGCTCAGGCCTGTCGCCTCGCCTTCCAGGCTCAGATTCAGCAGCCCGGTAACCGGCGGCCGCGCTGCACCGGAGAACAATGCGCCGGTATCCGCACCCGCAAGCGACATCTTCACACGCGCGTCCAGGCCATCCTGCGCATTACGGAACGTAACGATGCCGGCGAGCTTGCCGCCCGCCATCTCACCGGCGCCGTCCAGCGCGATGTTGTCGCCACCGAAACGGACCGTGCCGCGCAGGTCGCGTCCGTTGACATTCGGCAATAGCTCCACGCGGCCAAACCTGAATGCAATCTCGCCAGTAAACCTGCCGAACAATCCGGGGCTCAACGGTTCGCTCGACCAGGACCAGCCTGGTCCGTCTTTCACGGCGCGCGGCAAGCCGATGGCGATGGCGAGCAGACTTCCACCGTCGGCGACATTCGTATCAAGGGCGCCTTCAACACGCCGAGGAGAAGCATCGTCGATGCGAAAGCGGCCACGAATGGTCGAGGCGCCCAATTTTGCAACGATATCGTCAAACGTGAGAGCGCCCGCCGCAAGCGCAACGCGCGACGACAATCTGAACGGAAGCTGGCCTGCGCTGGCGGCAACCGGTCCCGGTCGTAGCGGCTTCAGATGGGCTTCGCGCACTTCCACCAAAGCGTCGCCTTGGATGCGGCCCGTCGCAGGCACTTTTCCCTTGCCGGTGAGTTTTGCCGCGAGGCCCTCCCCCGCCACTTGAACATCAAATGAAAGGTCGCCGCCGACCGGCCCCTTCAGGCTGGCCTTCAGCTGCGCCGGACCGTTGCCTGATGCGACGACCTCGTCGAGCTTGGCAAATTTCACCAAGGATCCCACCGTCGCATCGACGGTCGCATTCATCTCGACCGCGGATACGCTGCGGGACTGCCAATCGCCGCTGACGCGCGCACGCGCATCGAGACGCAGTTCGTCGAGCGTCCCCATCACAGCCACCCGCGCGGCCGTCGCCGGCGTCTTGTCGTCGCCTGCGACATCAAGCGTCCCGTGCAGCTTTGCGCGTCCAACCCGCTCGAGAATTCTGACGGCAGATGCGATCCGCTCCGGCACGACCTTTTCTGCGATCGCGGCGATCGCTGCAGCTTTCGTGGTTTCCAGATCGACGGCGAATGAGCCGCGCGGCACGTTTCCCTTCGTTTCGATGCGACCCGCCGCGCTGAAGCTTCCTCCGCCGATTTCGCCGATCGTCAGCCGGTCGACCTGCATTCCATCCGGATCGACATGCAAATGCACGCGCGCGTTTCCCACATCGATCCCGCTGAACGAGGCACGCCCGATTTCGATCGCAAGCGTCATCTCGCGCGGACGTTCGAGCGTGGAGCCGGCGAGCAACGCGCGGCCAAAACCGAGCACCGCGTCAATATCAAGTTGCGGCGCCTTCAGCTCCGCATCGAGCTTCGCCGGCCGATCGGCGGAGGCGAGCTTGTAGCCAAGCCGACCCGTAACAGGCCTGCGATCGAATTCGGCCTTGAGCTGCTCGACCGCAATTCTATCGCTGGCAAGCGTGACATCGCCGTGCAGGCTCAACGGACGAATATCGCCTTGCGTGGTATCGCCCCGCCCTTCGAGCCAGAGTGCCAGGGCCCTTGGATCGGACGAGTCGATCTGTGCCGGCCCCGAAAAAGCAACGCCGTCATTGCCGACGGCGAGACGCCCGCTGAGCCGCACCTGGGTCAGACCCGGCGCGCGGAATTCCAGACGATCGAGACTCCACCCGCTTGCGTTGCTGGTGATATCGCCGCGCAGATTCTGCAAGCCGTTGCCGCCGAGAGTCACCTGATCGATGCCGATGCCAAGCTGCACCGGCAGCGATGTGCGGAATGCGCTTGTTCCGAGCGCAACAAGCTGGCGTATCACGGCCGCAGGCGCCTGTTTTCCGGCACCGCCCCCGGAAACAGCCCGGTCGACATCGATCTGCCGTCCGGACAGGACCCCGTTGAACCGTGGCCTCGCGCCGAATTTGAAGTCGGCCACGCCGGCCAGCCGGAATCCCTGCTCTTCTGAGCCGTACTGGAATTCGACGTCCTGCATCAGCGCCGACTGCGCCGTTGCCTTGATCTTTCCGTTGACCCGCCAGGGTTGGGTGACATCGCCGGCCGTAGGCCCTGGCCGGCGCAGGCCGATGCCGACCGGCCGCGCCAGACCGAGCGTTCCGTCGAAGCCTGGCGTGCTGCCGGCAACCGCCAGGGTGCCATCGGCCTCAAAATTGAGCGGATAATCAGTGGGATCCACGTTGAGGTGCAGCTTGAGCGTACCCGCCTCGCTCACGCGGCCCAAAGCAAGCCGGTAGGGGTAAAGCGCACCGGCGATCGTGACCGCCCCCTCGCCCTTCACCGGGCCGACAAGTGACCGCGCTTCTCCGTTGAACCAGACCCGTCCGAGCGTGAGGCTTGCGCCACTGGCCGCGTCGGCGAGCACAACCGTGCCGTCTTCGATGCTGAGCCGGTCGATCGACAATTCGTCCGGCTTGAAAGTCATCGCCAGATTCGGCGCCTGCAATCGCCCGGATGAATCCAGACCCAGGCGGACCTGTGGCCCGACAACATGAAGCTCGGCGGCACGCCATTCACCACGCATGAGCGAGCCGAGCGCGAATTCGACGCCGAGTGAACGAGCGCGGATCGTTTCGCCGCCATCCCCGATCTGGATATCGCGCAGCGTCAGACGCGGCGCCGGCAGCAACCGCGCGTCGATTCCACCCGTCACACGCACGTTGACCCCGATCAGCCGACTCGCCTCAGTTTCGAACAGCGTGCGATGACTGCTCCAGTCGAGCAGCAGCGGTCCTACCAGCGCCGCGACGAGCGCCAGGATGATCGCAATCCCCAGTCCGAGCAGTGTGGTTTGCAACGCCAACTCCAGCGCCAGACCGCATCCGGCATCCGTTCGCGCTCACGTGCAATGAAATATAGGCCAGATTTGCGACTCTTGTCGGCAAATCTGTGTCGCGGAGCATTTGCCGGCCAATGTCAGCGGGAAGCGCGCAGGTCTCAGCTCAGTGCGACGATCTTGCCCGGGTTCATGATGTTCTGCGGATCGAGGGCGCGCTTGATCGAGGCCATGACCGCCAGCGCGGCCGCGCCGTGCTCGGCTACCAGATACTTCATTTTCCCCTGCCCGACCCCATGCTCGCCGGTGCAGGTCCCGTCCATCGCAAGCGCGCGTTCAACCAGCCGTTCCGAAAGGGCCTTGGCGCGCTTGACCTCGTCGGCGTCGTCCATGTCGACAAGAAGCGTGAGATGAAAATTACCGTCGCCGACGTGGCCGACGATCGGCGCAAGGATGCGGCTTTCCGCAATGTCGCGTTGCGTTTCGGTGACGCATTCCGCCAGCCGCGAGATCGGCACGCAAACATCGGTCGGGACCATTGCGGCGCCCGGCCGCA
>DASSYU010000457.1:0-4046 GCA_035703125.1 Pseudolabrys sp.
ATGCGCATGTCGGAAGCCGAAAAGAAGGCCGCGGGACTGCCGCCGAAGCTCACCGTTCCGATGATTCTGTTCTTCCTGCCGGTGCTGTTCATCGTCATTCTTGGTCCGGCCGCGATCAAAGTGATGGCGCTGAAATAAGGAGCATCAAAGCTTACGCAGCTCACTTGGCGTCAGCCAGCGGCAGTGCAGTTGTCGACTTGATCCGCTCCATCGCAAACCGAGATGTGACGTTTTTAAGCGGCACGGTGGCTATCAGTTTTTTATAGAACGCGTCGTAGCCGGCGATGTCAGCCACGACAACGCGCAACATATAGTCAACGTCGCCGGCCATCCGATAGAACTCCATGACTTCCGGCATCGCGCCCACGACATCGGCGAATTGCTTGAGCCATTCCTGAGAATGGTCACCGGTCTCTATCGAGACGAATACGGTGATGCCAAGGCCGACTTTTTCCGGATCGATGATCGCCACCCGGCGCGTGATGACATCGTCGGCCTCCAGGCGCTGCAATCGCTTCCAGCACGGCGTCGATGAGAGGCCGACCCGTTGGCCGATTTCGGCGACGGACAGCGATGCGTCTTCCTGCACGACGGCGAGGATCTTCCGGTCGATGGCATCCATTCTGCGGTCCCATTAGAAAACAGAATAAATTACTATGTTATACAGTATAGATAGTACGCTATTCTTTTTTGAGGCTCAGACCTGTCTTTACAGAGAAAGATATTCTATTTCAATAGAAATTCCCAGCCGCCCTGCGGCGACCAATTCAACCTCGAAGCCGTGCCATGAAAACTGCAGTTCGATTCAACCCCTTCACCGCTGTGCGTCGACTCGGTGCCGCGATGCTGTTCAGCGCGGCCATGGCCGTTTCGGTTGCGGGGGCGCATGCCGACCCGCTCGTGACCCCGCAATGGCTCAACGAACACCTCGCCGAGCCCGATCTGGTCGTGCTCGACATCCGCTCCGCCATCGATGGCGGCGGAGCGCAGGCTTATGCGGCCGGACACATCCCGAAGAGCGTGCACAGCGACTACGATAAGGCCGGCTGGCGGGTTACGCGGAATAACGTGCCATTCATGGTCCCGACCGTTCCGGAGCTTGAGAAGCTTATTGGTGACCTCGGCATTGACGAAGACACCCATGTCGTTGTTGTGCCGGCGGGTGTAAGCGTCCTAGACCTCGGTTCGGCGACGCGCACTTATTGGACGCTGAAGTATGCAGGCGTGAAGAATATCTCGATCCTGGATGGTGGCATCGCCGCCTGGCGCAAGTCGGGTCTGCCGCTTGAGACAGGGACGAACACGCCGTCACCGAAGATTTTCACTGCGACTGTCGACAAGAGCATTCTGGCCGAGGCCGCCGACGTTGAATCGATCGAAGGGAAGGGTGGCGCAACCCTTGTCGACGCGCGGCCTGTGTCATTCTTCCTTGGAAAGGAAAAGGCGCCCGCGTCAAAAGCCTATGGCCGAATTCCCGGCGCGTTGAATATCGACAGCGCGGAATTTTATGATTCCGAAAGCAATCGACTGAAACCGAAGGCCGCGCTTGCCGTCGTCGCCAATATGGCGCCGACCGGTCCCGTCGTGAATTACTGCAATACGGGTCATTGGGCGTCGACCGACTGGTTTGTGTTCCACGAGCTCCTTGGCCGAAAGGACGCCAAGCTTTATGCCGGGTCGATGGTCGAGTGGACCAGCAATGACAACCGGCCAATTGAATCTTCGCGTACGAAATGGGACGATCTGAAGAAGGCCCTCGGCCTCGGATCCTGATCTACGTTTCGGAGTTCCAATGACAACGGCAAGCTTGGCCGCGTCCGATCCGGGCGCGGCCGTTCGTATCGACCGCCTTTTCTTCGGGCTCGCACTGGCGGCAACGGCGATCTTGGTCGCGCTGGCGCTTCTCGACCGCCAGCTTGCTTCGGCGGCTTTGATCATCGGTGGCTTCGGTCTCGGAGTTGCATTCCTCAAGGCTGAGTTCAGTTACACCGCCTCCTGGCGGCGCTTCCTGACGCGCGGTGAGGCGGGAGGGATTCTCGGCGGCCTGATCGTGATCGCGGTCTGCGCGCTCGTCGTGGTACCAGTGGCGGCGCTTCTACCGAAATACGGTGGCGCTATCGCTCCGCTCGGGCCATCGCTCGTCATCGGCGCGTTTGTCTTCGGTATCGGCATGCAGCTGGCGAACGGCTGCGGCTCAGGGACGCTCTATACGGTTGGCGGCGGCTCGGGGCGCATGCTCGTCACGTTGTTATTCTTCGTCATCGGCAGCGTGTTCGGCAGCCTGTCGCTGCCGACGTTTCTTGCCTTTGGCGGCATCGATCCGATCCTGGCGTCGGACTATCTCGGCGCCTGGGGCGGTCTGATCGCGACCCTTACCAGTATTGGGATTACGGCGCTGCTGATCATCACGGTTGCGCGCCGGCGTGGCGCGAACGTTATGCCGTCACGCAACTACGTCATCGGCGGCCTTGCGATCGGTCTGCTATGCGTCGCCGTCTTCTTCGTCGGGGGCCATCCCTGGAGCGTGACCTTCGGCTACACGGTATGGGGTGCGAAAGCCGCCACCGCGCTGGGCTTCGACCTTTCGCACTCGGCATTCTGGCAGTGGCCTGGCCCCAAACATGCACTTGCAGAATCCGTACTGTCCGACACCTCCAGTCTCACGGATTTCGGAATGATTTTCGGCGCCATGGCGGCGGCCGCGGCGTCGAAGCCGTTCGCGCGTGCCAGCTGGCCGCCCGCCAGATCATTGCTCGCCGCTGTCATCGGCGGACTGCTGATGGGGTGGGGCGCCCGCCTCGGTTTTGGCTGCAATATTGGCGCCTTTGTCGGTGGCGTCGCCTCGGGTTCGCTGCATGGCTGGATCTGGTTTCTCGCCGCCCTGCCGGGGTGCCTCGTGGGCATTCGTCTGCGGCCGCTGTTCGGCCTGTCCCGGGAGTAGCGCCGTGCGGCTCGTTTACATCATTGTCGTGCTGCTCGGCATCGGAGCCATTCTGACCGATCACCTGTCCAGCCCGTCGAGCGGGCGCGCGGTGTCGCCGGAGGATTTTGCAGGCGCATGCGCGCCTTGCGGCGCACCTTGTCCGTCCAAGAAGTAGAATCACGCCGGATTTTGCTTGAGGAAATCGTCGACTTCGGCTCGTGTTGCCGCGCCCATCAGCCCACCGAAGCGTGTGCACTTGATGGCGGCGGCAGCGCCTGCAAATCGCATCGCGTCGCGCAGGTCGCCAGACTCCACGAAGCGGAACGTAAAAGCACCATGGAAGACGTCGCCGGCGCCAAGAGTATCGATCGCCTTCACCTTGAACGCATCCATATGCTGGATCTCGCCGTTTTCGAGCCAGTAGACGCCCTCCGAGCCGTCGGTGAAGGCCAGAAAGCCTTTGAAAGACTGTCCGAGCTTTTTGAGCGCGGCGCCCAGGTCGTTTAGCCCTGTGGTGCCGCGAAGCGCCTCCGCCGACGAGATGACATGACTGCAGGCATGTAGCAACGGATCGTCGGGCGGTACTGCCTTGTCGAGGTCAAGCACGCGCGGAATGCCGCGTGCCTGTGCGGCCTTGCAGATCGGAGTCGCGAAATTCGGGTAGCGATTGTCGAGAAGCACCGCGTCAACATTCGCAACTACACGCTCGGCGTGCTCCGGTTCTATCGAACTCAAACCCTGGTCACGGCGCGTGGCGATCGTTTTCTCTCCGTTCGCGTCAATCAGGATCAGCGAGACCGAAGAGGTTGCGCCAGCGACACGAATGGCCCCGCTGCAATCGATTTTTTCGCGCCTCAGGCTTTGCAGAATACGGCCGGCAAATTCATCGTCCTTCGCACCGAGTGGACCGGCAAAGCTCACGCGACCCCCAAGGCGCGCGATTGCGACCGCGGCATTTCCGGCCTGGCCGCCGGACGTGATCATAAATTCCGATGCCTGCACCTTGGTGCCGGCGTCCGGGAACTTGTCCACGCGCATGACGATATCCTGTACGGCGCCGCCCGCGCACAGGATTCGGGGCTGATTTTTTTCGCGCGGCTCAGTCAAAACGGACCTCGTCTTC
>DASSYU010000459.1:0-2721 GCA_035703125.1 Pseudolabrys sp.
GGCCATTCGTCGCCGATATAGGCAACGGTCACGGCAAAGATCGGCGGCAGAACGAGTCCCTGCACGGCGCGCCAGAAAATGACCGCGGACAGGCTTGTCGACAGCCCGACCATCAAGGTCGGGATGACCAGCATGAACATCGCCGCAACGATCACGCGCTTGCGACCGAGCACGTCGGCCACCGCGCCGGTGAAGGGAGCGGTGAGGGCGACCGCCAGGGTGCTGATGGTGATGATAGTCGAGACTTCCGCCGCGCTGGCGTGAAATTCCTCGGAGAGCAAAGGAAGAATCGACTGCGGAGAATAGAGATTGATGAAGGCGCAGTACCCGGCAAGGCCGACCGCGAGATGACGCGCGGAATACGTTCGACCTTTGGCAGTGGCGTTCATCAGGGAAAACCCGGCGGCGGGTACGTGTCAACGCCCGCAGCTATGCCTCGGTTCGCTATCCTTCGCCAAGGGAAAAGATGTCGGGACTGCGGCCCGCGTAACGCATAGCTTTGTCAGTCCAGCTTGAGCGCTACCTTGGCGCGTATGAACGTTTCTTCCGGGGTGCCGGACGCGTCCACTCTTGCCCAGTTGATGCGGCCCAGCTCAAATTTTTCCTGCTCCTGCACGACGGCTGCGTTCGCGTCGGACGCGTCGCCTGTCCGCGCGCCGATGCGTTCAAGCCGGGACTGCAGGTCGGCAGTGAGAAAAAGACCGGCAAAATCGACGGAACCTGCGGCATTCGCGATGTCGGCGCGCTCGCCGGGCTGTGCAAACACAGCGTCAACGATTGCCGAATGCCCTGATGCGACGACGCGCCGCGCCTTGGCGGCGAGCGTGGCGTAGACCTTGGCGGTGGCCTCGGCGGTGTACGCGGACTTCGGCAGCGTCTCGGTCTCGGCAACGCCGAACATTGCCTTGCGTTCGATGTCGCTTCGCAGCACCACGGGGCCGGGCATTGGAAAGATTTCTGACGCAAGCGTGCGTGCGAGCAGGGACTTCCCGGTGCCGGAGAGTCCACCGATGGCGACCAGTTTTGGCTTGGCCGCCTGTAGCAGTTCCCGCGCCAGATCAGCATAGCGGCGCGCGTCCCGCGACCATTTCTCGCGGGCATCGGAGTGCTTGCGTCTCGCTGCCGTTACCTTGGCGCGAATCGCGGCGCGCACCGACATGAAGAATGGAAGGGCGGCAAGAGCATCGAGATCGTGCACGCGTTGCGTCTCGATCAGATAGCGGTTGAACACGATGTTCGCCGCCGGCCGCAGCTCGCGCTCGATCAGATCCATCAGCAGGAAAGCAAGATCGTAGAGCACGTCGCCGGTGGCGATGCGGTCGTCGAATTCTATGGCGTCGAACAATACGGGCTTGTCCTCGATCAGCACGATGTTGCCGAGATGCAGGTCGCCATGGCACCGGCGCACGAGACCTGCGCGCTCGCGTGCCTGCAGCAGCAGTTTCACGCGATCGAATGCATCGCGTGTTGCTGCAGCGAGGGCGCGCAAGTCCTCGAGGGAAAACAGGTTCGGCTCCGCGGCGAGCTCGGTCTCGTTTTGCGCGATAACGTCTGCCAACGTTTCCGTGAAGTGTGCGTTCGTCACCGTCGGCGCGACGCGGTGCGCGGCGGCTACGGTTCGCCCGAGCCGATCGGCGAGGGCCTCGTCGATGCGCCCGGATTCGGCGAGCCGGTCGAGAGTCTGACCTTCGTCGAATCGCCGCATCTCGACGGCCCATTCCACCGGCTCGCCTTTGCCGCCGACCGCAAGCCGACCTGCGCTATCGCGCGTGATAGGCACGACGCGGCGATAGATCGCCGGCGCAAACGAGCGGTTGACCTTGATCTCGGCCTCGCAGGCGGCCCTGCGTTTGCCGAGCGTAGAGAAATCGAGAAAGGGAAAGCGCACGGCGCGCTTGATCTTGAACACGCGGTCGCCGGCCAGGAAGACCAATGCTGCGTGCGTCTCGATGCGTTTGACCGGCGCGCCGCCATGGCTGCCCGCATCGCCCAGGAAATCGATCACCGGCTGTTGCGCGTCGTCAGTCATTCGCGGGTACAGGCATTTTGTCCGAACGAATATGTATCAATTCGCGACCAAAAGAGGAGATGTCCGCATGCTGCCGGACAAGTCCGAAGTCGAAGTCTATTGACCACTGCTCGCCTTGCCGGGAAAGTGCGCGCCTGACCGCGTCAGGCGGCTTTTCCAAGGAGGTGTTTAGTGATTATCGATCACAGGGTTTATCGGGCTCTGCCGGGCAGGCTGCCCGCGCAGCTCGAGCTTTACGGCAAGCTGGGGTATCCGGTCCAGCTTCGCTACATGGGTGAGCCGCATTACTATCTCGCGACCGAGACGGGCCAGCTCAATACCCTCGTGCACGGCTGGATCTATGAAAGTGCCGCCCAGCGCGAACAGACGCGCGCCAAAATGATGCAGGATCCGGACTGGAAGCACTTCCTTGCGGAAAATGCGAAGGCGGGAAACATTGTCGAGCAGTCCAACTGGCTGATGACGCCGGTGCCATTCGCGCCGAAGATCCCGCCTGCAAAAATCGTGAAGTAACTTCGATGCGCGGCAAGGACAACGCACGTTCCGGCGGTGAAATCCTGATCGACCAGTTGTCGATCCATGGCGTGCGCCACGTGTTTTGCGTGCCGGGCGAAAGCTACCTTGCCGCGCTCGACGCCTTTTATGACAGCGAAATAAAGCTCACTGTCTGCCGTCACGAGAGCACCGCAGCC
>DASSYU010000484.1:0-3387 GCA_035703125.1 Pseudolabrys sp.
CGGTACCAGGGGTATTGGAGATAGAACAACGTGAACTGGCTGGTAATCGGCTCATTGATCTTGCGCGACGACGGCCCGAACTGCCAGAGCGCGTAGTTCTGCAAGATCAGGGAAATGCCGAAAGTGGCGAGGATCGTGTTCAACGGGTCGCGTCCGAGCAGCGGCCGCAGCGTCACGATTTGCATGGCAGCGCCGAGAATCGCGACGATCAGGCTTGCAAGCACCAGCGCCAACCAGAAACTTCCGGTGCTCGCCAGCACCAGCACCCCGATATAGGCGCCGAGCATGAACAATTCGCCATGCGCGAAGTTCACCACATCCATGATCCCAAAGATCAGCGTCAGACCGGATGCGACCAGCGCCAGGATCATTCCGGTGACAATGCCATTCACCGTCTGAATCAGGATTTGATCCCAGGGAATGGCTGCAAAGAACCCCATGATCACACTCCCAGATATTGCTTGATGACCGGATCGTTCACATCGATCTCAGTGGCGGCACAATGGTGACGCACCTGCCCCTTCTCCATGATGTAGACGCGTTGGCTCGCTTCGAGCGTGAGCGGCACGTTCTGCTCGACCAGCAGGATCGCGACGTTCTCGCGGTGCAGGACCTCGATGATGTTGCTGATCTGCGAGACCATCCGCGGCATCAGCCCTTCGGTCGGCTCGTCCAGCAGGATCACTTTGGGCTCCAGCATCATCGCGCGCGCAATCGCCAGCATCTGTTGCTCGCCGCCGGACAGCGTGCCGCCGGCCTGGTTCCGCCGCTCGGCCAGCACCGGGAAATAAGTGAACACCTTGTCGAGGAGCACACGTTTCTTCTCTTCCGTCACCCCTTGCCGGTCGAGGCCGGTGCGCAGGTTTTCCATCACTGTCAGCAGACGGAAGATACGGCGGTCCTCCGGCACGTAGCCGATGCCGAGGCGCGCCAGCTTGTGCGAGGGCATGCCGGCGATCGGGTTGCCCTCGAGCAGCACCTTGCCCTGACTTGGCGTCACCAGCCCCATGATGGTTTTCAATGTCGTCGATTTGCCGACGCCGTTGCGACCAAGCAGGCCGACCACTTCGCCGGCACCGACGGTGAGCGAGACGCCGTGCAGGATATGGCTCTTGCCGTAATAGGTGTGAACATCCTCAACCAGGACGAGCGGTTCGGCGCTGGTGGCTGCGGCGCTCATGTCTTGAGATAAACCTCCAGCACGCGCGGGTTTTCCTGAATTTCTTCCGGCGTTCCTTCCGCGAGGATCTCGCCGTAGTGCAGCACGGTGATGCGATCGGCGAGTTCCATCACCACTTCCATGTCATGCTCGACGATCAAAATGGTGTGGTCCTTGGCGATCCGGCGCACCAACTCCATGGTGTCGTGCGTTTCGGCCGCGCTCATGCCGGCCGTTGGCTCGTCGAGGCAAAGCAAGGTTGGCTCGGTTGCAAGCGCGATGCCGATCTCGAGATTGCGCTGTTCGCCATGTGAGAGATTTGCAGCGAGTTCGTCCGCTTTCGCGAGCAGTCCGACGGACTTCAACGCGTTCTCCGTTTTTTCATTGATGTCGGTGAATTCGCTGTGATGCTTCAGCATATTCCAGGCGTGCCGGCGTGACTGCGCGGCGATGCGCACATTCTCAAACGTCGTTGCATTCGGCAGGATGTTGGTGATCTGGTAGGAGCGCGCGATGCCCTTCTGCGAGATCAAGTTGGGCGGCAGCCCTGTGATGTCCTCGCCGTTGAACACAATGCGCCCGGCGGTCGGGCGCAGCACGCCGGTCAGGCAATTGAAGAATGTGCTCTTGCCCGCCCCGTTCGGGCCGATGATGGCGCGTACTTCCTCGCGTTTGACCTCGAAATTGACCTGGCTGAGCGCTGCCAGGCCGCCGAAACGGACGGTCAACAGTTCGGTACTGAGGATGGGAGCCGACACCGCTCCCCGGCCGCCCGCCGGGGAGCGCACGTCGGTTGCGATTTGCGCGCCCACTTAGGCCGCAGGGAACTTGCAGGCCGGCGGGAAGAGCGTCTTCTCGGCCGGAACCGTTTCAACGATCTGATGCTTGCCGCCCTTGATCTCGAAGATGAACTCGCGAATGAACGCCTGGTGATCCTCCTTGCGAAGCACCCCGCCGCCTTGCGGGAAGTCGTCGCCTTCCTTCATCACCAGACCTTCCAGCGCTTCGATCAACTTCATCGTGTCCTTGCGGCCCTCAAACTTCGACTTCTCCATGCCGAGCTTGAGGGCATTCACTGCCTCGTAGTTCGACTGCACGTAGCGATCCGGCAGTGGGCCGGACGGGTCGATCTTGGCCAGGCGTGCCTTGGCTTCTTCGAAGAACTTCTTGTGGTGCGGCGTATCGAGCGGGCCCTGGAACACCGGGATGTAGCGGTTGATGCCGATGAAGCCCTCGATCTTGTTGCCGAGCGCCGGCAGGTTGACCGACTCGGCGATGGCGCCGTCGCCGGCCCATTTGTACTTCTTGGTGAGGCCGAGGTCGAAAGCCTGGTTACCGATGGTGATGCCGTCTTTACCGAAGAAGATGCCAAACATCCCATCGAAACTTCCGGTGATCTTCGAGAGGAACGGCGTCATGTCGGCGGTGCCGAGCGGAATGCCGGTCGTCTCGACCACCTCGCCGCCTTGTTTCTTGATCTCTTGCGCATAAGCGTCGCGCGTGGACTGGCCCCAGGAATAGTCGGCGAAAATGATGTGCCACTTCTTGCCCATCTTGTTGACAAGATAGGGCGCGATGGCCACCGCCTGCGCCGGCGCATAATCGAATGTCCGGAAGCTGTAACGGTTGCACTTGGTTGTGGTCAGCGTGGTGTCAAGACACACGCTGATCATGTTGACCACCTTGTTCTCCTCGAACACCGGCATGCAAGCGAGGCAGATATTGGAAAGGAAGCCGCCAACGTGAACGTCGACATTGTCCTCGACCAGGAGCTTCTCGACCTTGCGGCGGCCGACGTCAGGCTTCGATTCGTCGTCGACGACGACTGCCTCGAGTGGCCGGCCGTTGACGCCGCCCGCCTTGTTGATGCGGTCGATCGCCATCTGCAAGCCGACAACGGCGGTCTTGCCGCCGAGCGCAGCCGCGCCCGACAATGGCTGTTCGGAACCGATCTTGTATGGCTTGGCCTGGCCGAATGCCGCTTGCCACGGTGCCGGCACCAGCATGGTGGCGCCGAGCGCTGCCGCCTTCACGCCCCAGCCGACGACCGTGCGACGCGTGGTTTTACCGCTGTACCAGAAGTCCTGCGCCCACGCTTCTTCTTTCCATTTTTCAGTCATTACGAGTCCTCCCTCTGGATCTCATGAGTTGCGATCGGCACGCAACATCCGCTCGCCGACGCAAACCCGAACCGTTGATCTGGAAAACATCACGTCTACCCGCGCGCC
>DASSYU010000531.1:0-4753 GCA_035703125.1 Pseudolabrys sp.
TGATGCCCTTGAAGCGTTGTCGAGCGGAAAGCATCCTCCCTTCTCCTGGCGCAAATTGATAACAGGACGGACGCCGGAGTCTTCGGAGCTTCGCCGCTTCATCAACGTTCAGCCTGTCCTGGACTTCGACGATCTGCAGCCCGGACGCAAGGCGACCGCGGCGATCCGTGAGGCGGCGTCGCGGCTCGGACTGACACCTGAGCGAGGCGTGAAGGTGCGCCTCACCGGATCCGTCGCTCTGTCGGACGAGGAATTCGCCACGATTGCCGACGGCGCCGCGCTGAATGGTGTCATCACCCTTCTCCTTGTTGTGCTGGTGCTGTGGCTCGCGTTGAAAAAGGCCCGGATCATCCTGGCCGTTTTTATCAACCTGGCGGCGGGGCTCATCTTCACCGCCGCTATCGGGCTCTGGATGGTAGGAACCCTGAACCTGATCTCCGTTGCCTTCGCCGTGCTCTTTGTCGGGCTTGGCGTCGATTTCGGGATCCAGTTCAGCGTGCGTTACCGAGCGGAACGATTTGAATCGCTCGACCTCGAGGACGCCCTGCTCGGAACGGCAAAAGGACTGGCGGGGCCGCTTTTGCTCGCGGCAGCATCGATCGCCGCGGGTTTCTACTCGTTCCTGCCGACCGCTTATGTCGGCCTGTCCGAACTGGGATTGATCGCGGGAACGGGCATGATTGTTGCGTTCGGAACGACAGTAACTTTGCTGCCGGCGCTGCTCGCCGTCCTCAAGCCTCCGGGTGAGCCTGCACCGATTGGCTATGCCGCGCTTGCGCCGGTCGACCGCTTCCTCGAAACGCAGCGCAAATGGGTTGTCGGTACGACGTTGGCGGTCACGATCCTCGGCCTGCCTTTGCTTGCGGGTCTGCGCTTCAACTTCAACCCGCTCGACCTGCGGTCCCGGGACACTGAATCGGTGGCAACCCTGCTCGATCTGATGGCTGACCCCGACACCAGCCCAAACACGCTCGACATTCTTGAAAGTAATGCCGCGCGCGCTTCCGTGGCTGCCGAACGTCTGCGCCAGCTGCCGGAGGTCGCGCAGGTCGTGACGCTGCAAAGCTTCGTTCCCAAGGACCAGGACGAGAAGCTTGCGATCATCGACGATGCGAGTTTTTTCCTCCGGAACACGCTCAATCCTGACCAGGTCGAACCGAAACCGACGCCGGCCGACACGCTGGCAGCAATCGACACGACGGCCGGCGACCTGCGCGGAGCCGCAGCCGCCTCCGACACCAGTCCGGCCGCCGTTCAGGCACGCCGTCTCGCAGGCATCCTGGCCGCACTGGCGAAGAAATCCCAGGCGGCCCGGGACGACGCCGAGCGTGTTCTCGTGGCGCCGCTGGTGACGACCCTACGTCAGGTCAGAAGCCTGCTCATGGCCGAGCACGTGACGATCGAGATGTTGCCGCCGTCGTTGACACAGCGTTGGATCTCGGTCGACGGGCTGAACCGGGTCGAGGTCGCGCCGAGCGGCGATGGCAATGACAACGCGACCCTGGAACGCTTCGTGGCAGCCGTGCGCGGCGTCGCGCCTGAGGCAGCCGGCAAGCCGGTCTTCGTCATCGAAGCAGCGGCAACCATCGTCAAAGCTTTCATTCAGGCCGCGATCTGGTCCGTGGCGTCGATCACGCTCATCCTTTTCATTGTCTTGCGGCGCTGGAGTCACGTCGCCTTGACGCTGGTGCCTTTGCTCGTCGCAATCGTCGTTACGCTGGAGATCTGCGTCGTGATCGGGCTGCAGCTGAACTTCGCGAACATCATCGCACTGCCGCTGCTTCTCGGCGTCGGCGTCGCGTTCAAGATCTACTACATCATGGCCTGGCGTTCCGGTGAGCGGAACTTCCTGCAGTCAAGTCTGACGCGGGCTGTCATCTACAGTGCCTGTACCACCGCGACCGCTTTCGGGAGCCTGTGGTTCTCGCACCACCCGGGTACATCGAGCATGGGCAAGCTGATGGCTCTATGCCTCGTGACGACGCTCGCGGCGGCCGTGCTCTTCCAACCGGCGCTTTTGGCGACGCAGAACAAGACCGGCGGCAGTAAATAATGGCCTAAAAATGGAGTCTGTGACAAAAAAGTAACACTTATGGCGTAGCGGCTCTGCTAATTTTGTCGGACTCAATCTGATCGGCGCGCTACATCCCTCGTGGTGCGCTCGTGATTGATTGGATTCGGCAAGCCTCGGCCTGTAGAGGATTTGAGAAGGGGCGGGAAAGTAAATGCGTCGCGGTCAAGTCTGGGGCACATGGGCGATCATAATCGCATTGCCGATCGTTGTCGGTGCCTGCGCCGCGACCCCGAGGGATGTCGCGTTGCCTCTTCAGGATCCAAACGAGCAAGCCAATCGCCACATGCTGGCGATGAATCAGGAAATGCTGCGCCCGGTCGCAGAGGCCGTCCAAACAGTTGTGCCGCGCCCGGTGCATGACCGCCTGCACGATTTCAATTCCAACCTGAAAGAGCCGCGGATCTTCGTGAACAATCTGCTGCAGGGTCGCCTCGATGCCGCCAGCAAGACTGCGGCGCGTTTTGCCATGAACACGACGTTCGGACTCGGCGGCCTTGTCGATCTGGCAACCCGGGAAGGCATTCCGCAGCAGACCGGCGATTTTGGACAGACATTGTTTGTCTGGGGTGTCGGCGAAGGTCCTTATATGGTGCGGCCCTATTTTGGCCCCACCACAACACGCGATGCGGTTGGCGATGTCGTCGATCGCTTTGGCGATCCGGTCGGCTTGCTGACTGGAACGCAGATCGGGATCGCGATCACCACGGCAAGCCTGGACACGGTGGTCAGGCTCGGTCAGCTGAAGATGGCCGAGGATGCGTCCATCGATTTTTACACGTTTTTGCGCTCGAGCTACTATCAGACGCGGCGCGCGGAGTTGCGTGAGGCGCTCGGCTTGCCCAACGTCATTGACTCGCCGGCAACCGCGCTGGACGAGACCGCAAAACCGGAATCGGAAACGACCGCAGTGGCGAGTGCGCCTACTCGTCGTTCCGGCGTAGCAAATAGTGCCCCTCGACCCAGTACCAAAAAAATAGCCCGGGCAAGCCAAGAAGCAACTCACGAACCCGCTTCGACAACGAGATAGCCAGCCCCATCTCCGCCGGCAGGCCGAACAACGCAGCAAACAGGATAAGACCACCCTCCTGCACGCCGAGTGCCGCAGGCACCATGAATGCTGCCGCGCGCACGCCGGAGGACAAACTCTCAATGATAAAGGCATCAATCACGCTGAGAGGCTGACCGAGACACCATGTCACCAACCAGACTTCACCGGCGCCTGCAGCCCACCCGACGATGCGCAGCAGGTTCGCACGCCAGAAGGCGGAGCCCCTGCGATAGGACAGCACAACGGCGTCGTCGACCGCCGATGCGTTTCCTGCAAAATGAGCTAGCCATTGCTCGGGCAACATGCCTCGCGCTAATTTTGCAAATCGCCCAAACATATTTTTATGTTGAAACAGGACGAATGCCGCAACGGCTGCGACAAGCGCACCGACCCCGATCAACACTCCGGCCACAACCTCAAATGCGGCACCACCTGTGGGTCGCAATACGAGCAGCGCAACCCCGGCGATGACAAAAGCCATCTGGGTGACCACACCCACTGTGGTGTCGACAACCATGCTGGCCGCGGCCTGCGGGCCGGGAACGCCGCGCAGGTGCGCCAGCCGCGCGCTTGCGATGTCGCCACCGATGTTAGCGACCGGTAAAAGCGAATTGATCGATTCGCGGACCCATCGGATCCAGGTAACACTGACAACGTCGGGACGGGTCGCAGGTGGCAACAACTCGCGCCACGAAAGAGCGGAGAAGAGCATTGGAACAATATGGTAGGCTGTTATCGGCAGGAGCCACCAGCCGACGACCAGCATGGCGTTGGCCACCGCGCCGATACCGCTGTACACGATCAGGTAGACGACAAGCGCAAGGCCAAAGAAACCCGCGATGATGAACGAAACGGAAATGACCCGGCTCCCCCTATTTCGGCACCGAACGCGGCAAGAATAGACGCGTCACTTGTAGTATCAACGCCGGTGCCCGGCCGAGGTATATCGCAGATCCATGCAGCAGGGTTCGCAGAGCGTGGCCCCAAGCCCAATAATGGTTCTTTTGCCGGATGCCGGCGCATCGCCGGTCGCGCCGGCATTTTCGGACGGCGGCGAACCAAGGGTTCTTGGTCTTGGCCTCGCGCGGCGGACGGTTATAGCTGCGGGCCGCGCCGGGTACAGCCGGATCTATCTTCTGGCGCGAGACCAGGCCGCGCCAGCCGGCATCACCGCCATCTCCAACTGGGGCACCCTCACCGATGCGCTTGCCCAGCAACCTGGCCCGCTGATCATCGCGCATGCGGCCATTCTCGCGGAGCCCGACTGGCTCGCGCGGCTTACCGAAACACAGGCTGAGCCGGCCCGATGGGCGGCGATGCCGCATAAGATTATCTTGCTTGCAGCCTCTGTGGCCGCGGATGCCCTTGCGGTGCTGGACGCGGACAACGGGGCCTATGACCTGACCGCGGCGCAGGAGCGGCTCGCGCGGCACTTCGGGGCGCCGGCCGCAATTCCCGCTGCGATCGATCCGCTGGTGGTGATGACACCTGCCGATGTTGACGACGCGGAATGGCGTTTGCTGCGCGGACTCGTCAAGGATACCGACGGATTCATGGCGCGGAACGTCGAGCGGCCGATTTCCCTGCGAATTGCCCGGCGCCTGGCCTCTACCGGAATCACACCAAACCAG
>DASSYU010000046.1:0-4977 GCA_035703125.1 Pseudolabrys sp.
CCATCCGCCGCCGCTGAGCGCGTCACCGCATCGAGAATGCGGATATTGGCGAGCAACTGCTCGCTCGTAAATCGATAGGGCGCGCGGTCTTCGAGCGCATCGGCCCAAGCCTCGAAATTCATGCGTACAGTATTCGCGTGCTCGTAGTTTCGCGTGTGCCGAGCGCCATCCGGACCGCAATGGACGAAACTTGACGGAATACCTTTGTCTACATTGCCCCCTTCTTGGGTCTCGACCCAACCCTGGTCGCAGACAAGTGTAAAGCGGCCGTAGAAAGGCGGTGTAGACAGGCATGTGATGCGTCCACGGGCGCCGTTCTCAAAGTCAATCTCGGCGCTCACGAAGTCTTCCGACGGCGTCGGAAAAATCTGCGACGCCGTGCGGGCCGCGGCGCGCACCGGTTTGCCGGCAAGAGAGACGAACATGTCGCCAAGATGAATTCCGAGCGCGGTCCAGGCGCCGGCTGGAGTATGACGGGGGTCGCGGCGCCAATTCGAAGGGTCCATCTTCCGGAGATTGTTGTGGCTCACATTGGCGTCCATGTGCAAAACGCGCCCAAGCGCTCCGCTGTCGAACAGACGGCGCATTTCTTCCATTGCGGGTTCGTATCGTCGCTCATGGCCGATACCAAGCACGCCGCCGGCCTTTTCACTTGCCGCTAGGATCCGCTCCGCACTGGCCGCCGTAAGCGCGAGCGGCTTCTCACAAAAAACTTGCTTGCCGGCTTCGAGCGCAGCGATGGCCATTTCTTCATGCAGAAGGTGAGGGGTCACGACCGCAACTGCTTCGAGGTCGGTACGCCGGATCAGGCTCCTGTAGTCCTCTACGAGGTCCAGCTTGTGGGCGGCGGCAAACGGCGCAGCCATCTTTATGTCGATGTCGCATCCGGCGACGACGCGGAAGCGCGGACTCTCTGCAAGGCAGGTCACGATCTGCTTGCCCCACCAACCGAGCCCAACAATTCCGATATGGATCATCGCCCGCGTTCCCTTGTGCTTCTTAGTGCCGACAATGCTGGTCAAATCCCCCATGCGCAATGGCCTTTCGAGCTAATGTCTGAAGTGCGAGATGATCGATTGCGGGTGCAGGCTCCTGTGCTAAAAATGCGCGACCAAAGTTAAACGCGACGGGGGAAGCAGCATGTCTCGCATTCGGACATCGATTGTTATTCTGGTGGCTCTGTTCGCTCCCGCTGCTGCCTTGGCGCAGTCATGGCCAACGGCGCAGCCTATCAAGGCAATCATCACATTCAGCGCCGGTAGTGCATCGGATGTCATTGCGCGCGCCGTGTTCGATCAGGTGTCCGCTCAGATCGGGCAAACGATCGTGGTTGAAAATCGCGTGGGTGCCGGTGGCACGCTCGGTGCCAATGTAGTCGCGAAAGCGCCGCCGGATGGCTATATGCTGCTCGTGCATACGTCTTCGCATACCGTGACGGCGGCGACCTTTGCGCAATTGCCTTACGACGCCGCCAAGGATTTCACCGCAGTCATTCCGCTCGGCAACTTGCCGAACGTGCTCATTGTCGCCAAGGCGAAGGGCTATAAGTCCGCACGCGACCTCGTGGAGGCCGCCAAGGCCAAGCCGGGCAGCTTCAACTATGCGTCGGCCGGCGCCGGGACCGCCTCGCATTTCAATGCCGAGCGTTTCAAACTAGCGGCAAAGTTCGATGCCCAGCACGTTCCCTTCAAGGGCGCGCCCGAAGCGCTGCGCGAAATCGTTGCCGACCGCATCGACTTTTATTTCGTGCCGCTGTTGCCGGCCAAAGGGCTTATCCAGGAAGGTAAGCTTTCAGCTCTCGCCGTCAGCTCATCGCGCCGCGCGACCGCCTTACCGGACGTGCCGACCACGGTGGAGGCCGGATTTCCGAACTCTGAATTCAATTTCTGGGTCGGCGTGCTGGTGGCGAGCAAGACGCCTGCGCCGATCGTCGAGCGATTGCATAAGGAGATCAAGGCGGCGCTGGACAATCCCGCCGTCAAGGAACGTTTCACCCAGCTCGGTGCCGATCCGATGCCGCTCACCTCGCGCGAATTCGACGCGCTGATCCAGAAGGAGATCGTCGACAACCACGACCTGGTGAAAGCGGCCAACATCAAGGTGAACTGAGTTAGCGCGATGACCGTGGCGAAAATCGTTGCCGCGTATGGGTTGCCACATACGCCGTTTTTCCCCTCGCGCGTCGTAGAGGAAGGGCCACAGTCGCCGACCGGCCTGATGTTTGCGCAGGCGCGCGATTCGCTGGTGGCGGCCAGGCCCGACGTCATTCTGATTTTCGACACCGACCACTACAATACCTTCTTCTTCGATAACTTCCCGATTCTTGCGATCGGCATCGACGAGAAGTTCTCAGGCCCCATTGACGAGCCGCGCGGTGGAATGCCGGTCTACAGCGTGCCGTCTATGCCCACGCTTGCCGAATATCTGCACAATCATACTGTGCGGGCAGGCTACGACGTCGCCTCGCTGCGCGAGTTCGGTTGCGATCACTCGGTGATGGTGCCGCTGCACTTCGTGAATCCAGGTATGCGCGTGCCGGTGATTCCGTTCTTCATCAGCGGACATGTGCCGCCGCTGCCTTCGGCTCGCCGCTGCTTTGCGCTCGGCCGCGAGATCCGCAAGGCGCTCGAGGCCTATCCGGAGAATTTGCGCATTGTCATCATCGGGACGGGAAGCTTTTCGCTCGAAGTGTTCGGACCGCGCATCGATCCGGGCAAGACCGATGGCGTGCCGAATCCGGAATGGGTACACGAGCTCTGCGGGTATCTTGAGGCCGGCGACACCGATTCGCTGATTGCCGCCGCCACCGAAGACCGTATGTACGCGGCCGGCAATGTCGGCGGCGAGTTGCTCAACTGGATTGCCATGTTGGCCTTTACCGACAACCGCAGGCCGGATTTTCTCATAAAACAAATGGAAAACGGCCACGCCTATGCCGGCTGGCGCTGGAGTTAAGTCATGTCAGTGCACGCCATTCACAAGATTTGCCGGCAGGTCCTGCGCGATCACGATTTCCGTGGACGCATGCAGTTAGATCCGGCGGCGGCCGTCGCCGACTATGATCTGACACCGGAGGAGCGCCGCGCGCTGCTGGCGGGCGACATAGTGACGCTCCACCATATGGGCGTAAACGATTTCATGATGGGCTATCTCGCACGCTTCGGGTCTTGCGGCCTCAGTGTCCCGATCTTCAATGAGAAGATCCGATCGGTACCACACTGAAAAATGCCTTTAAGTGCTCAGGAAAGACTTGACCTTCCTCCATAGTGGCAGCGGTGTTCGTGCCAGGCGGCTTGGTGAGCCGGCCGAAAGGTCAACGTTGTGCCCGGCCCGCAGCGCAGCCAATCGATCATCACGATGTGCCGTCGTACTTGCAACCGATGTTATCTCGGCGAGCATCTCCTGGAACGGCCACTCGGTGCGGGGCGCTGCGTACCACATCTTCTTGAGCTTGGGCAACTCGCGGTCGAGGCCTTTTGACGCCATTTGATAGCCACATGCCATCAGGCCATACGCTTCGTCGGGCGTGAATACATCTAGATCGGTCCGCATCTCCGCCAGAGCCCGCTGAAAGTCCTTGCGCACACCCGAGGGCGAGAGAGGCGTACTTTCCAGTCCGTATGCGTCCTGGGAAAACCGCAGGCGGATAACGTCGGCATCAAGCCCGGCTTTCATGTGGAGGAATGTCAAACCGCGAAGCAGACCGGAACGACGACGCGCCTCCAAGTCCGCGAAATTAGCCAGGCGCACGCGTTCCATGAGCGTATCTACAAATCGCAAGGTCGATGTCTTCAGACCCTTCAGGCCCGGGACAGGCGCCGGCTCCAGCCTGAGCTGGGCGCAGGCATCACTGACGAGAACCACGTTGCAGCCCGAGGCAAGCAGCGACACCGAGCCTTGGCCGTCATGCACTCCGCCATCGACAAGCGATATCTCGATTCCTTGTCCGTAATATTGGCCGATGCGCAACGGTGCGAATACCATCGGGACGCAGGCCGAGGCGGCCACGGCGCGAGCGAGTCTAATTTGCCAGCCCGCGCTTTTGTCGTATATGGACCATTCCAACCTTGGAATGCTGTCGGCCGACTCGTGGACGGACCAAGGCGACTCACCCATCCAGGTCGGTGTGAAGCGCCAGGCGTGTCCGGTGTTGACCGTTGTCGCGTTTAAGATAAGCGCCGGGACCTTGTGAGCCCGCAGCCAGTTGTGTTTGGCAGGGTTGAACTCCTCGGATCCGGTCAGAGCCGCATCATGATCTGTCGGAATAAAGGCGAGTTGATCCATTTGGATGGGGCCATCGCCGGGCCACAGCGGCTGATAGAAGTATTCTTCAAGCGCATCCGCTGTTTTTTCCGGATCCAAGGCTCCCCTTTTGTCGCTCAAGAAGCGCCAAATGGCCTCTGCCACATAGGGCTGAACCCTCCCTCTTATGTTCGCACGGACGGCAGCCTGGAAATGCGAGATCAATTCACGCACAAGTTCGACGTAACTTTCGCGCCGCATCGGCTCGGGGTTCAACAATCGCTGGCGCAATTTCAGCCAATAGCACGCACCAACGATACTGCCGCCCGAGACGCATGAAAGGACCTCTATGTCACGAAGGATGTCGCGTTCGGCTAGGCACGCCAATACTCCGAGATGGTAAAACGAGGCCCGAAATCCGCCGCCAGAAAGCGCAAGCCCCACCTTTCCGACAATGACGGAGCGAATGGCATCGCTCGCGCCCGGCAGCAGAGTTTCGAAAAATATGCAGATTGCCGGATGTTCGAGCGGACGTTCCTCGCGCAGGTAGGCGAGTTGTGCGAGTTGCTCAGCCATAGTGCGGAGTTCCCAGGGCGCGCGTTTGGCATCAGCCCCAACGCGCCTGAGCGCTTCAGTCGCCTCGGCATATTTCCCAAGTCCAAACAGAGCCTCAGCGCGTGTCGCTGCGTTGAACCATGTACCGCTTACCGGCAGGTCTTTCTGAATGCGCTCGCG
>DASSYU010000219.1:0-4876 GCA_035703125.1 Pseudolabrys sp.
CCGAGCTACTGCCTGCATGCTTTCGATCTGAAGATGAACGGCACCCGCGCCGACGGTTCGACGCTGCATTCGAAGGACGGCAAGCCGGTCTACAGCGCCTTCTTCCAGCAGTCCTCGTTCGGCAATTTCACCATTGCCAACGAACGCTATGCGGTGAAAGTCCGCAACGATGCGCCGATCGAGCACGTTTGCGCGCTCGCCTGCGGCGGGCAGACGGGCGCCGGCGCGGTTCTCAACGTGATGAAGCCGCGCGCCGGCGACAGTTTTGTCGTGTTCGGCGTCGGCGCCGTGGGCCTGTCCGGTCTGATGTCGGCCAAGATTGCCGGCTGCGACCCCATCATCGCAGTCGACGTGCACGAGCATCGCCTAGCGCTCGCACGCACGCTCGGGGCGACGCACATCATCAATCACGCCAACCGCACCGATGTCGTTGACGAAATCCGCAAAATTACGGGGCTCGGTGCACGCTACTCGCTGGAGACGTCGGCGCTTCCGTCCGTGTTCCGCGAAGCGGTCGACTGCCTGATGCCGGCCGGCACCTGCGTCTTGCTTGGCAGCGCGCGCAAGGGCACCGAGACATCATTCGAGATGCCGTTTCTGCAGAACGGCCGCACCGTGCGCGGCGTGATCCAGGGCGACAGCGTGCCGCAGGAGTTCATCCCCCTGCTCGTCGATCACATCATTGCCGGCCGTTTCCCGGTCGAGAAAATGATCACGTACTATCCGCTCGCCGAGATCAATCGCGCCGCGGAGGAATCGGTCTCCGGCAGAACCATCAAGCCCGTCCTGCGCATGCCGCACTGAGTGTCAGGCGGCCTTGGCCTGCTCTGCGATGCTTGCGAGCCGCCGCAACACGGCTGCAGTACCCTTCAGGCGATCCTCGGGACGTGGCCATTCGTCGAAGAACACCAGTTGCTGGCCCTTGGGGTTTTTCGGGTCGGCGCGCATGCGCACGCCCGAGCCCTGCTCGCGAATGAAGGCAATCAGCCCTTCCGGATTGGCAAAGATATTGTCACGGAACGACAGCACGATGCCTTTCGGTCCCGCCTCCACCTTCTCGACATTGGCACGGCGGCTGAGCGCCTTGATCGCCACCACCTGCAACAGATGCGCGACCTCCTGCGGTAATTTGCCGAAGCGGTCGACGAGCTCGGCGGCAACGACGTCAATGTCGCGTTCGTCGTCAATGTCGGCGAGCCGCCGGTAAAGCGACAGCCGCACCGACAGGTCGGCGACGTACTTCTCGGGTATGAGCAGCGCCGCCCCGATGGTGATTTGCGGCGACCAGCGGTCGGCAACCGGCGCGGCAATCCCCGCCTTGAGGCTCGTGACCGCCTCTTCGAGCATCTGCTGGTAAAGCTCGAAGCCGACTTCCTTGATGTGGCCCGACTGCTCCTCGCCGAGCAGGTTGCCAGCGCCGCGAATGTCGAGATCGTGCGAGGCAATCTGAAAGCCTGCCCCCAGCGTGTCGAGCGACTGCAGGACCTTCAGCCGGCGTTCGGCCTGCGGCGTGATCTTCTTCTGCGCCGGCAGCGTGAGCAGCGCGTAGGCACGCAGCTTGGCGCGCCCCACCCGCCCGCGCAGCTGATAGAGCTGCGCCAGGCCGAACCGGTCCGCCCGATGCACGATCAGCGTATTGGCGGTCGGAATATCGAGACCGGATTCGATAATCGTGGTCGAGAGCAACACGTCATATTTGCCGTCGTAGAAGGCCGACATGATGTCGTCGAGCGCCGTCGGCGGCATCTGGCCGTGCGCGACCGCGACCCGCACTTCCGGCACGTTCTTGTCGAGAAAATCCTTGCCGCCGGCGAGATCCTCGATGCGCGGGCAGACATAGAAGGCCTGGCCACTGCGGTACTTCTCGCGCAGCAGCGCCTCGCGGACCGTGATCGGATCGAACGGCGAAACGAATGTGCGCACGGCGAGACGGTCGACCGGTGGCGACGCAATGATCGACAGATCCCGCACGCCGGTGAGCGCCAGTTGCAGCGTGCGCGGGATCGGCGTTGCCGT
The DNA here is from genome assembly GCA_035703125.1 of Pseudolabrys sp. Classification (GTDB taxonomy): domain Bacteria; phylum Pseudomonadota; class Alphaproteobacteria; order Rhizobiales; family Xanthobacteraceae; genus Pseudolabrys. The sequence continues at coordinate 2,017 of DASSYU010000219.1, forward strand.
CAGCGTCAGCACATGCACTTCCGAACGCAACGTCTTGAGCTTTTCCTTGTGCGCGACGCCGAAATGCTGCTCCTCGTCGACCACGAGCAGCGCCAGATCCTTGAATTTCACATTCTTGCCCAGCAGGGCGTGCGTGCCGATCACGATATCGATCGTGCCGTCGGCGAGGCCCGCCCTCACCCTGGCTAACTCAGCCGCCGGCACCAGTCGCGAGGCCTGCGCGATATTCACGGGAAATCCGCGGAACCGCTCTGAAAACGTCTTGAAGTGCTGGCGCGCCAGCAGCGTCGTCGGCACGACCAGCGCGACCTGCTTGCCACCGAGCGCGGCGATGAAGGCCGCGCGCAGCGCGACTTCCGTCTTGCCGAAGCCGACATCGCCGCAGATGAGACGGTCCATCGGCCGTCCCGAGCCGAGATCCTTGATCGTTGCGTCGATGGCCGCCAGCTGATCGTCGGTCTCTTCATAAGGAAAGCCGGCACTGAATTCGTCATAGGCGCCGGGGCCGACGGTCAGGCGCGGCGCCTCGCGCAGCTGGCGCTCCGCGGCAATCTTGATCAGCTCACCCGCGATCTCGCGGATGCGACTCTTCATGCGCGCCTTGCGCGCCTGCCAGTTGCCGCCGCCCAGCCGGTCGAGGTCGATGGTTGCCTCCTCCGAGCCGTAGCGCGAGAGGAGGTCGACGTTTTCGACCGGCAGATAGAGCTTGGCGCCTTCGGCGTAGTGAATTTCCAGGCAGTCGTGCGGGGCGCCCGCCGCCTGGATCGGTTGCAGCCCCGCGAACCGGCCGATGCCGTGGTCGACATGCACCACGAGATCGCCGGGCGCCAGGCTGGTCGCCTCGGCGATGAAATTCTCCGCGCGCCTGGCGCCGCGCCGCGGCCGCACCAGCCGGTCGCCGAGAATGTCCTGTTCGCTGATGATCGCCGCATCGTCGGTCTCGAAACCGGATTCGATGCCGAGGACTGCGAGCCCAACCGACGTCTTCGGCAGGGCCAGCGCCGCGCTCCAGTCGGAAACCGGCGTGAGATTCGGGAGCCTGTGATCGGCGAGCACGTGGCTGATGCGCTCGCGCGCGCCATCGCTCCACAACGCGATTGCCACGCGTTTGCCCTCCGCCTGCAAGGCGAGCACATGGACGCTCACCGCCTCGAAGACGTTTGCGCCCGGCTCGGCGCGCTCGGCCGCGAAATTGCGCCCGCCCCGCGCACCCACTTTGATTGCATTTTCTTCCGGCACTGCAAATGGCGTGAGCCGCGCCAGCGCGGAACCATCGAGGCGCGTTTTCCATTCCTGCTCGCCAAGATAGAGCCGTTCCGCCGACAACGGCTTGTAGACCGGCGTGACGCCCTGCTTGAGGGCATCGCGGCGCGCGTCGTGATAGTCGGCAATTTGTGAAAAACGCTCATGCGCCGCGTCCTCGGCGAGATACTCCAGCGCGACGGCCGTCCCCGGCAGAAAATCGAACAGCGTCTCGAGCCGGTCGTGAAACAGCGGCAGCCAATGCTCCATGCCGGGATAGCGGCGGCCTTCGCTGACCGATTCATAAAGCAGGTCATCGGGCGTGGTGGCGCCGAATTCGGCGATATAGCCGGTGCGAAAACGGCGGATGGTCTCGGTGATGAGCTGAAACTCCGCGACCGGCACCAGATCGAGCCGCCGCAGCTGGTCCTCGCTGCGTTGGGTCTGCGCGTCGAACGCGCGGATTGTTTCGAGCGCGTCGCCGAAAAAATCGAGACGGACGGGCATATCCAGGCCCGGCGGATAAAGGTCGAGAATTCCGCCCCGCACCGCATAATCGCCCGGCTCCCGCACGGTCGAGGCGCGCATGAAACCATTGAGCTCGAGCCATTCGACGATCCCCTGCATGCCGATGACATTGCCCGGCGCAACCGACAACGCATGCGTCGACACAAAGTCGCGCGCCGGCACGCGCTGGAGCGCGGCGTTGATCGTCGTCAGCAGGATGGACGGCTTGTCGCGCCCTTTCACACGAACGAGGCGCGACAGCGCGGTCATGCGCTGCGCCACCACGGCCGCATTCGGCGAGACACGATCGTAGGGCAGACAGTCCCATGCCGGGAATTCCATGATCTCAATATCGGGGCCGAAAAAGGTCAGCGCGCGCGACAGCGCCGCCATGCGTTGGCCGTCCCGGCAAATGACGGCGAGCGACACGGCCGGCGCGTCCCTGCCGGCAGCGATCGCGCGCGCAAGATCGGCGAGCACCAGCCCCTCGGCGCCGTCCGCGACCTGCGCCAGGACGAGCGGCTTCCCGGGCTTCAGTAATGCTGCGGGTGATTTAGCGCTCGTACTCACGCCGTCTCCTTGCCGTGGAAATCGCGCAGACGGCGAAAGAGCGCGGTGTCGAGTTCCTGCGGCGTCATTTCCATTCCGTTGACCCAGGCGAAAATCTGCTGATCCGGGACCTCAAGCCAGCGATCGAGCTCGTCGAGCTCCGCTTCAGTCAGGGACGCCAGGTGCGCATCGGCAAATTTGCCGAGCACAAGGTCCATTTCACGGATACCGCGATGCCAGCATCGAAAGAGCAGACGGCGTCGGCGCGGATCCAGGCCCTCGCTTGACAGGTTCGTTCCCGTGGTCACCGCTTATCTCCAACGCCAAAAACCCGGACGGGGCCGGGCGGGGTTTATATAGAGGCCTCGTGCCGTAATGTCAGCCGTTCCTTTGCACAGGGCTGCATTGCGCCGAAATTCCGCACAAGCCAGCATGTGCGCATGCGGCCGCTCGCGCTCAATCCTCTGTTCGCTTCGCTCAGGAGCCTGACGGGCGTCGGCCCAAAGCTTGAGAAACTCTATGCGCGACTGCTCGACCGCGACGCGCCGCGTGTCGTCGACCT
>DASSYU010000513.1:0-3121 GCA_035703125.1 Pseudolabrys sp.
TCAGCAAATAGACTATGAATTTGACGATTTCAAAGAAAAAGGCTCGCGCCCTGCTCGGACTGTCGCAGCCCTTCGCCGTAGGCCCGTTTGACAATCCAAAGCCGCGCTTTATCGTTTGCATACAAATAATTAGTCCCGGCCACGCCGGAAAGTCCACACATGAAGCCCGCGCCCTTCGTCCGCCATGCGCCGAAGACCCTCGATGAGGCGCTGAAGATTCTGGCCGAAGTGGCGCCGCAAGACGGCCGCGTACTCGCGGGTGGCCAAAGCCTTGTCCCGATAATGGCCTTCCGGCTCGCAAAGCCCGCTCATCTCGTCGACATCAACGACGTCGCCGGCCTCGACAAGATCTCGAGTGACGGCAAGGTGCTCGCGATCGGTGCCTGTGTGCGCCATGCAGCTTTTCACAAAACGGTCACTGGAAATCCGCTTGGCACATTGCTGAGCACCGTCGCGCGCCATATCGCGCACTACCCGATTCGGATGCGCGGCACTTTCTGCGGAAGCCTGGCGCACGCCGATCCGGCATCGGAATGGTGCCTTGTCGCGGCCACACTCGACGCCACCCTCGTCGCCAGAAGCACGCGGGGCGAGCGCGCAGTCGCGGCTAAGCAGTTTTTCACCGGCATCATGTCGACGGCGCTGGCTGAAGACGAATTGCTCGTGGAAGCGCGCCTGCCGTTCCTGGCGAATGACGCCAGGTTCGGGTTTAACGAATTTAGTCGGCGCGCGGGCGATTTCGCCATGGCGGCGTCGCTTACCACCTACCGCCTGCATAGCGGCAAAATCGCCGATGCACGCGTCGGGCTTGGCGGTGCGGAACCGTCGCCAAGGCGTATCGCGGAGGCTGAGGCCGTCCTCAACGGCCAGGCGCCCAGCGACAAGGTCTTTCGTGCCGCCGCTGAAACCGCCGCCAAGGTCGTCGATCCCTTGGAAGATCATCAGACGAACGCGGAATATCGCCGCGATCTCGTACGCGCCGTAGTCCGTCGCGCGCTGGAGAGCAGTAAATCGTGAGCGCGCACGGCACCCGCGGCTCGGGCATGACGTGGGTCGGACGCGCCATCCGCCGGCTTGAGGATCCAGCTTTGATCAGAGGGCAAGGCCGCTTTACAGCTGATGCGCCCGCCACCCATTGGGTGCGTTTCGTCCGCAGCCCGGTAGCCGCCGGAAAGTTGCGAAATGTCGGCGCACCGGCTGATGCAGTGGTGATCACATCTACTGATCTCAAGGACGTGAAGAAAATCACGCCGATGCTGCACAAGTTCAACTACAAGCCGGTCGGGCAGCCGGTACTCGCGGACGGCGTTGTGCGCTTCATCGGTGAACCTGTGGCGGCCGTCGTGGCGAGGGGCGAAGAAGAAGCCGAAGACATCGTCGATCGCGTCGAACTCTCGATCGACGAAATGCCTTCCGTGGCCGACGCGCGCGACGCGCTCAAGGCCGGCGCGCCTCAGGTGCACGCCGAAGCGGCGGGCAACATCATTCTCGAAGGCAAAGTGAAGACACCCGGTTTCGACTCAACCTGGAGCAGCGCGCACAAGATCGTCAAAATCGATGCACGGTCGCGCCGGCAAAACGCCACGCCGCTGGAGGCGCGCGGGGGTCATGCGGCTTATGACGCGGCAACCGGGCGCATCTCGCTGACCTGCAGCACGCAGATGCCGCACCTGACCCGCACGGCCATCTGCGACGTGCTCGGCATCCCGGAGTCAGATTTGCGCGTGATTGCGCCGGACGTCGGAGGTGGATTTGGACAGAAAATGTCGCTCCCCGGCGAATATGTCGTTTTGGTCTGGCTGGCGCGCAAGCTCAAAAGCTCGGTCGCCTGGACGGAAGACCGTCGAGAGAACCTGATCGCGGGATTTCATTCGCGCGACCAGTACGTCACGCTGGAAGGCGCTTTCGACCAGAACGCGAAACTGGTCGCCTTGAAGGCCGACATCGTCTCCAACATCGGCGCCTATTCGTGCTTTCCGACCACGTGCGGGGTCGAGCCGCTGATGGCCATGGCGGAAATGCCCGGCCCTTACGACGTGCAGCAGTACCAGTGCCTTGCCCGCGGCGTCATCACGAACACCTGCACCATGGCGCCGTACCGCGGCGTGTCGCGGCCGGTCATCACATTCACGCTCGAGCGATTGATGGACAAGGCGGCGCGAGCCTTCGGCCTCGACGCGATCGACATCCGCCGGCGCAACCTCATTGACAAATTTCCCTACAAGTCAGCGATGGGCCTCGAATATGACGAGGCCACCTACAAGGAGACGCTGGAAATGGCGGTGAAGGCAATCGACGTGCCCGCCTTCCGCAAACGCCAGGCAGAGGCACGCACCAAGGGCCGTCATCTCGGCATCGGCATCGCGACCTTCTCCGAGCGGACCGGCTATGGAAGCCCGGCGTTTGCGGCCCGGGGCATGGAGATAACGCCGGGATGGGAAACCGTCATCATAACCGTCGATCCATCGGGCTTTGTCGAGGCGCGCATCGGCTCGTCGCCGCACGGCCAGGGCTTGCGCACTACGCTCGCGCAGATCATTGCCGACGAGATCGGTGTCAGGCCCGATATGATCAAGGTGGTACATGGCGACACCGACCGCGCACCTTATGGATGGGGCACCTTCGCCAGCCGGTCTTTGGTGATTTCAGGCGGCGCAACCCTGATTGCCGCGCAGAAAATCCGGACGAAACTCACCAAAATGGCCAGCCACCTGCTTGAGGCAGCACCCGATGACATTGTACTCGCCGATGGGATGGCGAAGGTTGCCGGCACGGACCGCACTATCGCGATAGCAAAACTTGCCCGCGAAGCCTACACGCAGACGCACAAGTTCAAGGGTGAAATCGAGCCCGGCCTCACCGAAACCGGCCACTACGACCCGCCAGGGACGTTCTCCAATGCGTGCCATGTGGCGATCGTCGATGTCGACACCGAGACGGGTCGTGTGAAGGTTGTACGATTCGTCGTGGCCGAGGACGCCGGACGCATCATTAATCCGATGATCGCCGAAGGTCAGGTGCACGGCGGCATTGCCCAGGGCATCGGCAATGCGCTGCTCGAGGAGATCATCTACGACGAGAACGGCGGCATTCTCACTGCTTCGCTCGCCGACTACCTGCC
>DASSYU010000408.1:0-4027 GCA_035703125.1 Pseudolabrys sp.
AGAGAACCGCGGCGGCGCCGGCGGCAATATCGCGGCCGGTGCCGTGGCGCAGGCGTCCGCCGACGGCCATACGATCCTGGTGACGACGACCGCTCTCGCCATCAACGAGACGCTGCGCGAGACGAAGCCGTTCACGGCCGCGGATTTCAGAACCGTTGCCATCGTCGCGTCGAGCCCGGAATCCCTCCTGACGGGTCCGGGCAATCCGGCCAACAATCTCGCCGATTTCGTCAAGGCGGCGAAGGGCAAGACCATAACGTTCGGCTCGGCCGGCGTCGGCAGCGGCTCCCATATTGCTGCGGAATTTTTTCTCAAGACGATCGCCAAGATTGAAGCGACGCATGTGCCGTTTCAGGGCGGCGCCCCGGCGATGAATGCGACGCTCGGCAATCAGATCGACCTGCTCGCGACCACGCTTGGTGGCGGCGCGGCGGCGCAGGTCGCCGGCGGCAAGATCAAGGGTCTCGGCATCGCGGCCGACAAGCGGGTGGCGGTCACACCGAACGTGCCGACATTTGCAGAGTCCGGGTTCCCCGGCTTCACGGCCGCCTCCTGGGTCGGCTTCTTCGCGCCGGCGAAGACCGACCCGCAGATCGTCGCGAAGCTCAACGCCGCGATCAACGAGACCGTCAAGAATCCTGACGTACGCAAGAAGCTGTCCGACATCGGCTTCGATGCAATCGAAGGTTCGCCCGCGCAGGCCGAAGCCATGTTCAAGGCCGAGGTCGGCAAATGGGGCGAGATGGTCAAGGCGCTGAACCTGTCGGTCAAATAGATTGCCCGCGACACTTCCGGCGCTGGTGAAGCCGCCTGCAGCGGCCTAGGATTCGCGCGGCGGCGAATCGAGCGGGACGCGCATGAGCCGGGGGCTTGACACATTCATCTACTACGCGACCGCGCCGATCCGGCTGTTCGGGCGCTCGCGCTCCTTTCGCTGGGGTCTCGCCGCTGTATGCGTCGCAGGCCTTTTTTTCGCGGCAACGTTGTGGGCGATCAACCGTCTTCTGCCGCCATCCGACAGCGGTATGCCGGAGGCGCTGGCCATCATGAAGCCGCCCCCGTTGCAGCCGGTCACCCGCGCCTCGCACGTGATCGCCCCGGTCGCTGTCTCGCTCGCCGCGATCGGCCACACGCTCGAAACGGCGACGCCGCGTGAGTTCGCCGGCAAGAACGACAACCCGGTGACGCAACTGCTGGGTCAGGCCGAGATCGGGCTGACGGTCTCGCGCGGAACGATGTACGCCACCGGCCAATCGAACACGCTGACGATCACAACGCCGCTCAATGGCAGCATCCGCATCACCGGCAAGGTGGTCGGCGGCATCGGCGGCGCCATTGGCGGCCTGATCGGCGGCGGCGATGTCGGCAAGCAGATCGACAGCCTCGCCCAGAAGACGCTCGACCAGCGCACCGATTTCCGCGGCAATGTGCTCGTGACGTCGCGGCCGCAGCTGACATCCGCATGGCGCATCGAGCCGAACCTCGCCGGCCGGCTCGATTTCGGCGACACCGTCACGAACGTGGCGGGCATCAAGGTCAATCTCGGCAACGAGATCAAATCGGTGCTCGATCCGGTTGTCAGCAACCAGATTACCGCGCTGCAGTCACGCCTGCGCAACGATCCGGCGATCGAGCGCGCCGCCCGCGAGCAATGGGTCAAGATGTGCCGGTCGATTCCGCTTGGCGGCGGCAAGACCGGTTTGCCGCCGCTCTGGCTGGAGATGCGGCCGGTGCGCGCCGCGGCGGCGCAGCCGCAGGTCGACGCACGCAATGTCACGATCACGGTCGGCGTGCAGGCGGAAACGCGGATCCTGCCCAACGAGACGAAGCCCAGTTGCCCCTTCCCGGCGCAGCTGGAGCTGGTGCCGCCGATGCGCGACGGCGTGCTGGCCGTCGGCGTGCCCATCGACATGCCTTTCACCGAGCTCAACAGGCTGCTCGAGCCGCAGCTTAAGGGCCGCCATTTCCCCGACGACGGCAGCGGGCCGGTCGACGTCGAAGTGTTGCGCGCCAGCCTTTCCGCGTCCGGCGATCGCCTGCTGATCTCGCTGCGCGTGAAGGCGCGCGAGAAGAAGAGCTGGTTCGGCTTCGGCACCGAGGCGACGGTGCATGTCTGGGGCAAGCCCGCCCTCGAGCAGGAAAACCAGATTCTCCGGCTCACCGATATTTCGCTTGCCGTCGAGTCGGAGGCGGCATTCGGACTGCTCGGCACCGCTGCGCGCGCGGCGATGCCCTACGTGCAGAAGGCGCTCGCGGACAAGGCGGTAATCGACCTGAAGCCCTTCGCCAACGACGCCAAGACGAAGATTGCCGCGGCGTTGGCCGAATTTCAGCAGGCCGGCAACGGCGTGCGGGTCGACACAGCCGTGAACGGATTGCGTCTCACCGGCATTGAGTTCGACACAAAGACGCTGCGCGTGATCGCGGAAGCGAACGGCACCGTGAAAGTTGCCGTGACGCAATTGCCGAGGATGTAATGCTCTTGATCCCGCTCATGCCCGCGAAAGCGGGCATCCATTTGTGTGCTGGACCCGCCGTCCTTCGGACGGCTATGCGCGGGGACGAGCGGAGAAGCTCAGACGCTGACGCTCACGCCGTGACCGCCGCGCAGGCGAACGAGATCTGCTCGACGTGGCGGTGATCGGTGCCGCAGCAGCCGCCCAGCACGCAGAAATGCCCAAACTGCCGGCGCAGCGCGCCATAGCGGCGACCGAGATCGACGGGGTCGCCGATGTCGAGATCGGGAGCCGCATCGAGCTCCGTGTGGCTGCGCATCGATGCGTTCGCCCGCAGTCCGCGCAGCCGCGCGCTCCACGCCTCGCCCTTGCGCAAGGCGTCCGCGAAATGCGCCGGGTGCGCGCAGTTGAGCATGTAATAAGCCGGCGCATTGCCGGTTTCGCGGTCGGTCTGCTCAATGGCATCGCGGATCGTCTGTCCGCTGGCCAGCCTGCTGTCAGTCTCGACCGTGAATGAGATCACCGATGGAATGCCGGCCTTGCGGCAGGCGCGCGCCACGCCGATTCCCTCCTCGGCATAGTTGATGGTGAAGGCGCTGACGAGATCGGCCTCGGTGTCGCGGAAGATGTTGACCTGCCAGCCGTGATAGTCCTCCGCTTCGGCCGCGGTCATTGCGTTCTCTATTTTGTAGCCGTCACCGCGCGGCCCGATGTTGGCGGAAATGACGATCGGCGTCCGATCGCTTTCATGCACATCGCGCAGCGCAACCATTAGGTCCACCGCCGCACGGTTCGCGACCGCAAGTTCGGCGCGCGAGTAGCCAAGCTTCTCGGCCCAGCCCGGATTGGCACGCCACGTCGCGCCTTCCAGCACGAAGCCCGCGCCGTTGCGCTTTGCGATCGCGATGTAGCGCTCGTAGTAGTCGCGAATGCGTGCGGTGCCAGCCGTTGTCTTCAGGAGATCGAAGCTCGCGAAGTAAGGCAGCTCGACGCCTTCGTGAAAAATCAGCGTGGTCTCGAGCCCGCCATCGGTGAGAAACAGGCGGTCCGACAATTGCGGCAACTGACGACGGTACTTTGGCATCGCGGATTCCCTTGCGCGGTCGTGGATGTGGCCGCCTCATACACCGCGGGCGGAACGCGCGTAAGCCGACTCATGGTCGGCTGGCGGCCCTGATTTTTCCATGATTTTCTAGCAAGATAGCCGGCAGGCGCGGCGTTTTCACACGGCAACCGGTCACAAACTGTACTCATGGTACAGTCCGCTCATGCTCGATAACCCTCCACGCAAGACCGGCGATACGCGCGAACGTTTGCTCGAGCTCGCGGAAAGCGCCGTGCTGGCCAAAGGCTTTTCGGCGACCTCCATCGAGGAGCTGATCGCAGCCGCCGGCATTTCCAAGAGCGGCTTCTTCTACCATTTCAAGGATAAAGGTGAGCTCGCCAAGGGCCTGCTGCTGCGCTACCTCGCGCAGGATCGCGCGGTGCTGGAAAACATCTTTCGCCGCGGCGACGAGCTCAACGAAGATCCGTTGCAGGGATTTCTGGTTGGACTGAAGCTCTTTGCCGAG
>DASSYU010000446.1:0-3869 GCA_035703125.1 Pseudolabrys sp.
GTACCGGTGGAGAAGAAGCGCGCAATCGGACTGGACCTCGACGCGATGAGAGTGGCCATAGCCGCCGCCATGGCGCGATCGAAGCGCGAGATCCCGCACTACTATCTGGAGCACCGGATCGACGTCACCGCCTGCGAGCAGTGGCTGGCGCAAAGGAACGAAACGCGGCCTCCCGAAAGCCGGCTGCTGATGGCTGCGCTCACCATCAAGGCCGTTGCGCTGGCTGTACACCGCTTCCCCGCCTTCAACGGCTTCTATCGCGACAACAAATTTGAGTCATCCAAAGCCGTGCACGTCGGCACGGCGATCGCCATTCGTGGCGGTGGACTGGCGGCACCGGCCTTGCACGATGCCGACCAGTTGCCTCTCGACGAGCTGATGAGCCGCATGCGCGACCTTATCCAGCGCACGCGTACTGGTCGTATCCGCAGCTCCGAGATATCTGATTCAACGATCACCATCTCCAGCCTCGGCGAACGCGGCGTCGAAGCGCTCTATGGCGTCATCTATCCGCCACAGGTAGCAATCATCGGCTTCGGCAAGGTGGTGACACGGCCTTGGGTCATCGATGACGCCATAGGCCCGCGCTCGGTGGTTGCCATTACGCTCTCCGCCGACCATCGTGTAAGCGATGGACATGCAGGCGCTTTGTTTTTGGCCGAGATCGGCAAGCTTTTGATGGAACCGGACAAGCTATGAGCGCCATCGATATCCGCCAGGTGATTCAGGAAGAGCTCAACAACATCGCGCCTGAAGCTGATATCGCAAGCGTCGACCCGGCCGCCGATCTACACGAAGCGATCGACATCGACTCAATGGATTTCCTGAACTTCATCATCGCAATTCACCGTCGGCTTGGCATTGATATCCCCGAAATCGATTATCCGAAACTCGTTACGCTCAACGGGGCCTTTGCCTATATCCATGCAAAACTGCAGGCGCAGGCGCGATAATAGTGCGAAAATCGCTCGTGGAGCACTCCGTGAGTTGACCTGCATCAAAGTTTCAGCCCGCCCGGCTTGATATTTATTGACCGCTTTTCGTCACGATTTTTAAAAGGGGCGGTCGCATGGCTCACAAGCAGATTTTGTTCCGCTCCGCGGCGCGCGAGAAAATTCTCCGCGGCGCGACCCAGCTCACCGATGCGATCCGTGTGACCTTGGGCCCTCGTTCAAAATCGGTGCTGATCGAGAAAAAATGGGGTGCGCCGATTGTTTGCAATGACGGGGTGACGATTGCCAAGGAATTTGACCTGAAGGACCCGGAAGAAAATCTCGGCGCGCGAATGCTGCGCCAGGCGGCAGAAAAAACCGGCGAGATGGTCGGCGACGGAACGAGCACTGCCACCATTCTTGCCCAGACGATATTTTCAGACGGGGTTCGAAACGTCGTCGCGGGCGCTAGCGCCATCGATATCAAGCGCGGCCTCGACCGCGCCGCCAAGCGGGCAGTCGAAGAGCTGCGGGCGCTGTCCCGCCCGGTGAAGACACGCCTTGAAAAGGCGCAGGTCGGAACGATATCCGCACACAACGATCAGCAAATCGGGGAACTCGTCGCCGATGCCATGGACAAGGTCGGCAACGAAGGCGTGATCACGGTCGAGGAGTCCAAAACGACCGAAACCACGCTCGAGGTGGTGGAGGGGATGCAGTTCGACCGTGGGTTCCTTTCGCCTTATTTCATTACCAACCCCGAGAAGATGGAGGCCGCCCTCGAAGACCCGCTTATCCTGGTCTCGGATCGCAAGATCGGCTCGCTGCAGGATCTGTTGCCGCTCCTCGAGCAAGTCGCCAAGTCCGCACGCCCGATGCTGGTGATCGCCGAAGATGTCGAGGGTGAGGCGCTTGCTACTTTGATCGTCAACCAGATTCGCGGCGTGCTCAAAAGCTGCGCCGTCAAGGCTCCAGGCTTCGGAGACCGCCGCAAGGCCATGATGCAGGATATCGCGGTGCTGACGGGCGGCCAGGTTATTTCCGAGGAACTCGGCATCAAGCTCGACCACGTGAGCCTGCAACAGCTGGGCAAAGCCAAGCGTGTCGTGATCGATAAGGACAACACCACAATCATCGGCGGTGGCGGCGATCGTAAACAGATCGAGGGCCGTATCGATCAGATCCGCCGCGAAATCGAAAAAACGACCAGTGATTACGACCGTGAAAAGCTGCAGGAGCGCCTCGCAAAGCTCTCCGGCGGTGTTGCTGTCATCCGTGTCGGTGCACCGGCGGAATCGGAAATGAAGGCAAAGAAAGAAGCGCTGGATGATGCGATCAGCGCGACCAAGGCGGCAGTTGCCGAAGGCATCGTGCCGGGTGGCGGCCTGGCCCTGTTGCGCTGCGTCAACGCTCTCGCCGAAGAGGAGAGTAAGTGCGAGGGAGACGAAAAGACCGGTGTTCAGATTCTCAGGCGGGCGCTTGAGGCCCCGACGCGGCAGATCGCAGAAAATTCCGCGGCCGACGGAGGGGTCGTTGTTGCCCGCATGCTGAGTGGCAAGGGCAATGAAGGCTTTGATGCCGGGCGCAAACAATATGTCGATCTGATCGAGGCGGGGATCATCGATCCTACGAAGGTCGTTCGCGTCGCTCTCGAAAACGCGGTGTCGGTTGCGAGCGTATTGTTGCTGACGGAGGCCACCATGACGGAAATCCCGGAGGAGCCGAAACACCGCGTCCCCGAGCCGGAAATGGCCATGTGATCTTTCAACGCGGGGAGATACGTATGAGGATCAAATTGCAAATCGCGAAGGATGGTACTTCGCTTTATGCGGGCGCCTACGACATCAAGGATGCACAGAGCTTTGGCAAGGCGTGCTCGGATGCCTGGCAACAACTGCAGCAGGCCCAGCTGAACCGGGAAACGAGCATTGGCGCGGTGATGGAGCACGTGAACGACAGCGTGCTCGACCAACTGGACGGATCGTCGATCACGATAACTAGCGCCTGAAAATTCGGACTAAGCCGCAAGCAGCTCGATGGCCCGCGCGTAGGCCAGCCGCAGGGCTTCCGCAACTGCGCGGCATGTGATTTTTCCCTCGTACACGTTGAGCCCTCTCAGCAGGTGCTCATTTTCAATCAGCGCGCGTGGAAACCCCTTGTTTGCCAACTCCAGCGTGAATGGATGCGTCGCGCTGCTGAGCGCAAATGTGGACGTGCGCGGCACCGCGCCCGGCATGTTTGCGACGCAGTAATGCAAAACGCCGTCCACGATCCACGACGAAAGTCGGCCGGCTATGCGTCGTCGGATGAGAGGTTTCCGCACAACCGCCTTGATCGATCGAAACATCGACAATCAACGCACCAGGCTTCATGCGTTTGACCGTTTCAGCGGATACGAGCTTGGGCGCGGAGCCACCAGGCACGAGCGCCGCTCCGATGACAACGTCGGCGGCAATGCACAGCTCGGGGATCGATTCAGTCGCAGCCGTGACCACACACGCCCGACCTCCGAACTGCTGCGTCAGCTCATGGACTGCCGAGGATTGCGAACGACGACACAGACTTCCGCGCTCATGCCGAGTGCAATCTGCGCGGCATTGGAACCGACGATTCCCCCGCCGAGAACAAGAACTTGCGCTGCAGGGATGCGGTCCACTTTGCCGAGGAGAATGCCGCGACCCCCCTGGGGGCGCTCGAGAAAATGCGCTGCAACCTGCGGCGCCATTTGGCCCGCAATTCTGGACATCGGCGAGAGCAAAGGCAGCTTTCCCGCGATATCGGTGACGGTTTCGTAGGCGATCGCCGTTGCGCCGGAAACCATCAGATCCCGCGCCAGGTCGGGATCTGCCGCCAGGTGAAGGTATGTGAAAATAGCCTGTCCGCGCCGCAGCCAGCGGCGTTCGGGGCCAAGCGGCTCCTTCACTTTTACGATGAGCT
>DASSYU010000472.1:0-2772 GCA_035703125.1 Pseudolabrys sp.
TTTCGTGCGCAATGACCTCGCCGAACTGCATCAGAACAACATTCGTGTGCGGGTGATCGGCGAGCGTGCCGGACTGGACCCCGACATCGGTCGGTTGCTTGTGGAAGCCGAAGAACTGACGAAGAACAACGACGGACTTATATTGGTTGTTGCGTTCAACTACGGCGCTCGCCAGGAAATCGTTCGCGCCGCGCGCCGGATCGCGGAAGCAGTGGAACGCGGCGAGGCAAGGGCGCAGGACATCGACATGGATGCATTCGGGCGTTTTCTCGACGCGCCCGACATCCCCGATCCGGATCTGATCATCCGCACGAGTGGCGAGCAGCGGCTGTCGAACTTTCTTCTCTGGCAGGCGGCCTATAGCGAACTGGTCTTTGTCCCGACCTATTGGCCGGATTTCGATCGAGCGGCCCTTGAATCCGCGATACGCGAATATCAGCAACGCGAGCGGCGGTTCGGCGGCCTCGTTGCCCAGACCGGATCCTGATCTGTGGCCGGCAGCGAACCCATTTCCAACGCGGATAAGGCCGGCGTACCACTATCTGCGAACAATCTCCTGCTGCGCGTCATATCGGCGGCGGTTCTTGCGCCACTGGCGCTGGTTGCGGCCTATATCGGAGGCTTGCCGTTTGCGCTGTTCTGGGGGATTGCCGCCCTCGTTGTGCTCTGGGAATGGATGACGTTGGTCGTCGGGCCGAATTATCGGCTGTTGGTGTTGTCGTGTGCCGCAGCGATTGCAGTTGGCGACTTTCTTGCCTGGCTGGGTAGACCGGTAACGGCACTCTTTGTGGTCGGCCTGGGCGCTCTGGCTGGCGCCATTTTCGCACCGGGCGAGCGGCGACTCTGGGTGATAGCGGGCGTCGGTTACGCGGGCGGCATGGTTCTGGCTCCGGTATTTTTACGGGCGGATGTCGGCTTCGGATTTGCGGTGATCTTGCTACTCTTTGCGATCGTCTGGACAACCGATGTTCTCGGTTATTTTGCCGGGCGGGCTTTCGGTGGCCGAAAACTGTGGCCCTCCGTAAGTCCGAAGAAAACGTGGTCAGGTGCAATTTGCGGCACGGTCGGGGCCATCGCTATTGCATTAATTGTCGGCGCCCAATTTGGCTCATTCGACAGAATTGCGATTATCGCCGTGGCATTGTTACTGTCCGTTGTGGCCCAGGCTGGCGACCTGTTTGAATCCTGGGTGAAACGGCGGTTCGACGCCAAGGACTCAAGCCACATCATTCCCGGCCACGGCGGCGTGATGGATCGGCTCGATGGGTTCTGGGCCGCGGCAGTCGCCGGTTGCGTTGTTGGAGTGTTGCGCGGCGGATTCGATGCGCCGGCGCGCAGTGTACTGATTTGGTGAGGATATGAGCGTACCCGGCATTGCCGTTTCAAAAGTCGAGCCTGCCATCGACGTGCGGTCGATTACCATCCTTGGCGCAACCGGCTCGATCGGCGCAAGCACGGTCGATTTGATAAAACGTGAGCCCGAGCGCTATCGCGTGGAATCGATCAGCGCGCGCCGCAATGCCGCTGCGTTGGCAAAAATAGCCCGCGAAGTAGGCGCGCGCCACGCAGTGGTTGCTGACCCGGCAGCTTACGACGATCTCAAGAGTGCGCTTTCCGGCTCCCGGATCGAGGCTGCCGCCGGCGAAGAGGCGTTGATCGAGGCTGCGCAGCATCCGGCCGACTGGGTGATGGCTTCGATCAGCGGTTCGGTCGGCCTCAAGCCAACGATGGCGGCGATAGAGCGCGGCGCCACAGTGGCTCTCGCGAACAAGGAGTGCCTTGTCTGTGCGGGCAACCTGTTCATGCGACGCGCTGCGAGCGCAGGTGCAACCGTTCTGCCGGTCGACTCCGAACATAATGCGGTGTTTCAGGCGCTTGGGTCGGGACATCGCGCCGACGTAAGGCGCGCAATTCTCACGGCATCGGGCGGTCCGTTCCGGACCTGGTCGAAGGAGGCCATCAAGGCGGCGACGCCGGAGCAGGCTTTGCGTCATCCCAACTGGTCGATGGGCCCGAAGATTACGATCGATTCAGCGACGCTGATGAACAAGGGTCTCGAATTGATCGAGGCCCATCATCTGTTTGCGCTCAAACCCGACGAAATCGATGTGCTCGTGCATCCACAGTCGGTTGTGCACGGCCTGGTCGAGTTCCGCGACGGCTCCGTAGTCGCCCAACTCGGATCGCCCGACATGCGCATCCCGATCGCCCATTGTCTTGCCTGGCCGCGGCGCATCAACGGGCCGGCGGTGCGGCTCGACCTTGCCAAGGTGCGCGAACTAACTTTCGAGGCGCCCGATCTGGATCGTTTCCCTGCGCTGGCTCTGGCGCGCCGGGCGATGGAATCCGGCGGCGCGGCGCCGACTGTGCTTAATGCGGCGGACGAGGTGGCGGTTGCGGAATTCATTGCCGGGCGCATTGGATTCACCGCAATTGCCGCGCTCGTGGAGGCAACACTCGATGCTGCTGAAAAGCGCGACTTGTTGGCTGAACCGACCAGTATCGACACGGCCATGGCCGTTGACCATATTGCAAGAAGTCTTGCGAAAGACCTCTTGCCCGAAATTGCCGCAAAGGCATCCTAGGGTTGGCTAGCGGGCGCGTGCCTAGATCAGGGCGGACGCATACTACAGGGATTGAACTTATGGGGAGTTTGAGTGCACTCGGAGGCGGTGTGATTGGCTACGTCGTGCCATTTCTGTTCGTATTGACGATCGTCGTTTTCTTTCACGAGCTTGGTCATTTCCTGATGGCCCGCCTGTGCGGGATCAA
>DASSYU010000486.1:0-2425 GCA_035703125.1 Pseudolabrys sp.
GTCGGCCACCAAACGGAAATTCTCAACGCCTTGCTTGCGCCGATTGCGCAGTTCGGAGGAATCCTTCGCGAGGGCGACGCGTGCCATGGCCAGCAGAAAACGCGGATTGACGCCTTCATCGCAGGCCGCAATGCAGTCGCCAGTGAGTGCACAACCTTTGGCCCAGGCTTTTGAGGCTGCAGGCCCCTCCCCGGCGCGCACGATGTCCAGCACGCCGCTGATCACATCTTCTGGCGCGGCATCACCCACACCAGCCGGTTTCGCCATCGGGCAAACCTCGACGCATTTGCCGCACCGCGTACAGGCGTCGAGCATCTCGGCCGTGCGCGCAGCTAAAGCCTGTTCAAATGCAGTCCCGACCATGGAAGAATCCATCTGCCACGAAGCGCAAGCTTACCGCGGCTCTGCTCAAACAAGAAGGCCGCCGGTTCCGGCGGCCTTCCATTGTTTGTGCAACATTGGATCAGATCGAGGGCAGCCAGGTCGCTGGCACGTATCGATAGCCATTGCCACTCTTTTCGATATAGCCGACCGCCGGGAACGCCAGGTGATAACCCTGCACCATTATTCTGTCGGTCGCTGCCATGTCGTAAAGCTTCTTGCGCGTCTCGACTGCCAGCGGCTTGTCGGAATCAAACACGAATTGCCAATCCGGATTGCGCACGAAGAGTGTGGCGGCACCGGCGGTGACATCTGCCTGAACGAGCAGCGTATTGTTGCCGGACGAGACAATGTGCGAGTGGTGTCCGTGCGTGTGACCGGGGGTAAACACGGAAGTAATTCCGGGCACAAGTTCTTTCTTGCCTTGGTACTTCGTCACTTTGTTGCCGAGCGCTCCGAACACCCGTGCCGGATTCTTTATCTGACCCTTCGCGGGCTCTGGCAATTTGCTGACGTTGCTCTCATCCATCCAGAAGGCCCACTCGGTTTCTGGCACCATGATTTCCGCGTTCGGAAACATTGGCTTGTTGTCTGGACCAATCAGACCGTTGATGTGGTCGCCATGGAAATGCGAGATGATCACAACATCGATGTTATTCGCGTCGATCCCGGCGGCCTTCAGGTTCGCCTGATACTGGCCCAGCGCACCCTTGGACTGCGCGTAGGTGCCGAGCCCCAGGCCGGTGTCGATGGCGACGAGCTTCGATCCGGTGTTGATGACTGCCGGCGTATATGTGTGGATTACCTTGTCCTTTGGCAAGAATTGCGCCTCGAGATCTTTGGCAACTGAATCCTTAGGCGTGTTGACGACGTAGCTATCCCCGAGCGGGTTGCTGCCCTGGCCGTCGGTCACGACGGTGACTTCGAATTCGCCAACCTTATAGCGATACCATCCGGCATTCTGTTTGCCTGCAACAGGTGCGGCAGCTTTCGCCGACGGCACTATTGTCGTCGCTCCGGCAACAGCGGCGCCAACGGCAGCAGTGCCGACAAGCAGCGAACGGCGAGAGAGTTCGGTCATGACGTTCCTCCAGTTAAGTGATTTTTTATTCGTTGAAATCTGACGGTTGGATGCTTCTGCCACAAACCCCCGGCACCCGAAATTATTCCGAAATTTCAATTCGCCCGGCGGGCCTGCCGGCGGCTAGGCGACTGCCCGAAGGACCCTTATTATCTTCTTGCATCATCCCGCGCCAAGTCGGCTTGGGCAAGACCACAGCTAATAACACAATCAAATCAATCATTCGGGAGCGACATATGTATCGTCTGACCGTGATCACGATATCGGCATGCGCGGCCCTGCTGTTAGGGGGCGCCGTCTATGCACAACAGCAGCCCGCGGCACCGGCATCGCCACCGCCGCCACCGCCGGCCTACGGGGCGCCGATCACACTCGAGCAGGCAAAGGCAGCTGTCGCGGGTGCCGAAGCCGAAATGACCAAGAACGGCTGGAACATGGTCATCGCCGTGGTGGGACCGAGCGGAAATTTGGTTTACTTGCAGAAGGCCGATCTCGCGGCATACGCCTCAGTCGACATCGCGCAAGATAAGGCGCGGACGTCCGCGCTGTTCCGCGTGCCCAGCAAGTCCTACATGGATCGGTTGGCGAACGGCGAAACCTACATTCTCCGCCTCACTGGGGCGACGCCTGTCGCGGGTGGCATGCCCATCGTTGTGGGTGGCAAACTCATCGGTGCCATTGGAATCAGCGGCGCTTCGGCTCTCCAGGACCATCAGGTCGCGCAGGCCGGCGCGAGCGCCGTGAAATAAAAAACTTTACCTCACAGCTTCAAATCCGCCGGGACAGGATCCCGGCGGATTTTTGCTTCCGCAACTACCACACCCAGCGGACGGCCTTCGAGATGACGTCACCGATCGTCAGCAATGTCGCAGCCCACACAAAAGCCGAGACGAAGTTTGCGATCTGAAAATGCCAGAATGGCATTTCAAAAATTCCGGCGATCAGCGGCACGATCGCGCGCAG
>DASSYU010000506.1:0-4987 GCA_035703125.1 Pseudolabrys sp.
GCGCTCGAGCCCACCATCATGCTGCTCGACGAGCCGTCGGCCGGTCTCAATCGTGAGGAGCGCGAGGACCTTGCCCGTTTCATCCTGCGCATCAAACATGAATTGAACATGACGATGATCTGGATCGAGCACGACATGCAGATGATCGCCGATCTCGCCGACCGCATCCATGTGCTCGACTATGGCCGTACCATCGCCGAAGGTGTGCCGGAGGCGGTGCTCGCTGACCGCAACGTGCTTGCCGCCTATCTCGGAGTCGAGGCGCCGTAATCTTGTCGTCTTCTTCACCGTATAGCTGATCCGTATCAGACGCTCGCAGCGCCCCACCGGAGAGATGTTCATGCCCAATACCGTTCGATTGCACCGCGTTCTGGCGACCAAGCCCGAAAAGGTCTATCGCGCCTTCGTCGAGGCAGATGCCATGGCGAAATGGCTGCCGCCCAACGGCTTCGCCTGCACGGTGCATCACCTCGAAGCGAAAGTCGGCGGCACACACAAGATGTCGTTCCGCAACTTCACCACCGGTATGAGCCATTCGTTCGGCGGCAAATATCTGGAGCTCGTGCCCGGCGAACGCCTGCGCTACACGGACAAATTCGACGATCCCAATTTGCCCGGCGAGATGCAGGTCACGGTGACGCTCAAGCAGGTGTCGGTCGGCACCGAGCTTACCATCGTCCAGGAAGGCATACCCGACGCCATTCCGGCGGAAGCGTGCTATCTCGGCTGGCAGGAGTCGCTGCGAAATCTCGCCCGCCTTGTCGAGCCCGATATCAATCAGTGAGCGAAGCGACAGGCAGCAGGAGTACTGAAGCGCAACACGCCTATGACTGCGCGCGCACCGCGTCCGACAGGTAGGCCCGCAATTTCACCATCTGCTCTCGAAGCTGCTCGTACTCGGTTGGGCTGAAGTTCGTCGAGTTGAAAAGACTGCTGCGAGACATGATGCCTTTCTCGCGCAGGCTGCGGCCCTGCGGCGTCAGGCGCACCCGCACCTGCCGTTCGTCCTGCGGATCGCGTTGCCGGGTCAGGTGTCCCATGGCCTCCATCCGCTTCAGCAGCGGCGTGAGCGTGCTGGAGTCGAGGAACAGCTTGTCGCCGAGACCACCGACCGTCTGGTCGTCCTCATCGTAGAGCGCGATCAGCACGATGTACTGCGGATAGGTCAGCCCCAGTTGGTCGAGCAGCGGCTTGTAGACCCGGTTGACGGCCAGGTTCGTCGAATAGATCGCGAAGCACAGGAAATCATCGAGTTTCGGGGGCTCTTCCGGGGCGGGTTTTGGCGTTGCCAGGGCCATAAGTCTCTCCAAAGGCGGACAAATTCCGCTGATTCTCTAGCCTCAAAATAGTTGCTGCGCGATTAAATCGCAAGCTTGATATCATGTATTTTGTGTGCAATTACTTATCACGCGATCTAATTGCTCGACAGTTAACCGGGCCACTGGCCCAACCTGAGGAGATCAACATGAACGCTCAAGTCCGTCCCTCCACCATCGCCATCGCAAATGCGCGGCCGCTCGACATGAAGCTCGAGATCGCTGTTATCCCGGTTTCGGACGTCGATCGCGCCAAGCAGTTCTACAGCAATCTTGGCTGGAGACTCGACGCTGACTTCGGCACCGGCGACGACTTCCGCGTCATCCAGTTCACGCCGCCCGGCTCGGCGACCTCGGTCATCTTCGGCAAGAACGTCACCCCGGCGGCTCCCGGCTCCGCCCAAGGCCTGTACCTGGTCGTTTCCGACATCAACGCCGCTCGCAAGGAACTGCTCGATCGCGGCATCGCGGTCAGCGAGTCGTTCCACCACGAGGGTGACACGTACGCAGGCTCGGACGCGCCGTACCTGTTCGGGCGGATCCGTGTCCCCGGTGCGGACCCCGAGCGTCGCACCTACCGCTCATTCGCCTCGTTCAGCGATCCGGATGGCAACGGCTGGCTGCTCCAGGAGATCACCGCGCGGGCGCCCGGACGCGTGGACGGCAACCAGACGGCGTTCGCTTCGGTGGCCGATCTGGCGACCGCGCTTCGCCGTGCCGAGGCCGCGCACGGCGAGTACGAGAAGCGGGCGTTGGCCGGTGTGCGGGATGCAAACTGGTCGGACTGGTACGCCGAGTATCTGGTGGCGGAGCAGGCCGGCAAGGAACTGCCGCAGTGACGCACGAAGACGTGACGGCCGCCGGGGCGCATCCCCGGTGACCGGCGCAATCAATCTCACAAATCCGAATAGAGGGCACCGCCATGGGCAACCGCATCCTCGTTTTTTACGGCTCCTATCGTTCCGACCGGATGGGCATCCGCCTCGCCCAATTTGTGATCGAGCGGCTGCGCCGCCGGGGCGACGACGCCGAGTTGATCGACGCCAAGGTGATCAATCTCCCGATCCTCGACCGGATGTACAAGGAATATCCGAAGGGCGAAGCGCCCGAGGCCCTCGAACAACTAGCGCGCAAGATCCGCGAAGCCGACGGGTTCGTGTTCGTCACCGGCGAGTACAACTGGGGCGTCCAGCCCGGCCTAAAAAACCTCACGGACCATTTCCTGGAGGAGTGGTTCTGGCGGCCCGCCGCGATCGTGAGCTACTCGGCCGGGCGCTTGTCCGGCGCCCGGGCGGCCACCGCCTGGCACGGCACGCTCTCCGAGATGGGGATGATCGTCGTGTCCAGCACGATCGCTGTAGGCCCCATCGGCCAGACCTTGTCGGAGGAAGGCGAGCCCACTGGCGAGAGCGGCAAGGCGCTTGAACAGACGTTTCCGCGCTTTGCCGACGATCTCATGTGGTGGGTGGAAGCGGCGAAGGTGCAGCGGCAACGCAAGGCCCCTCCGTATTGACCGCGATTCAGCTAAGGGCGTCTCCATCCCGGTTGCGGTGAGCGCGTCCCGCTTCACCCAAGATGAATTGCTGGGCCTAGGCCTGCATTACCAGAGCCCGTCGGCGCGATTGACGCGAGGATATGGAGACGATGCATAAGACCGCTCGGCGGCGCCAAAACCAAACCATCCGCCGCTCCGGATCTGTCCCTGCCATTCACGATCCTCGCGATACTGTCCCTGCCATTCACGGTTCTCGCGCTGCGGCGCCCGGGCCATCACCGGCTTGCTGCTGGTGTTGGGCGGCCGCGCGATCGGCGTGTCCGCAATCATGCGCTCGTCGCCACGCAGGAGCTTCAGGGTGGCGGCGTCGAGGCCGTAGATGTCGTGCCGGAAATTCAGCTGGCCCTTTTCGTCGACGAACGCCGTCTGATAGGTGACGTGGACCGGGATCGGCTGCTTCAAGTTGATGGTGCGCTCCTGGTCGCCGTAAAGGCTCCGGATCCGGGCGACGGTGAAGTTGTCCTCCGGCTGCGACAGCGACAACAGCACCTCGGCATATTTTTCCGGATCCTGCACCCGCATGCAGCCATGGCTGAATGCGCGGGCATCGCGCGCGAACAATTTCTTATCGGACGTATCGTGCTGGTAGACGAGGAACTGGTTCGGAAAGTTGAACCGGATCCGTCCGAGCGCATTGCGCTCGCCTGGCGGCTGGTAGACGCGCAGCGAGCCGTCCGGGTTGTTGCTGACTCTCAATCCGATCCGCTCGAGTGCGCCCGGATCGCGTTCCAGCGCCGGCAGATACTCGTTCCTGATGATCGAGGGCGGCACGTTCCAGGTTGGATTGATGGTGAGAAATTTCATCGTCTCGCTGAGCAACGGGGTCGCCAGGTTGCCCGGCTTTCCGACCACGATCTTGGTGTGCCAGACGGAAGCGCCGTCCTTGTAGACGCCGAGCGTGAAGTCGGGAACGTTCACGACCACATGGGCTTGGCCGAGGTCGCGCGGCAGCCAGCGCCAGCGCTCCATGTTGGCGATGATCGTTCCGACAGCGTTCTTCCGGCTCCGGTCATCCGCTTCCTTGCCGCGATGCTTCTTGGAAACGTCGCGATCCTGCAGCGGAGGGTTCTGCTCGGGCGTGGCAAGTTCTTTCGCAAGCGCGGCTTTGAGCGCAACGAATCCCGGCTGCTGCGGCTCGAAACTCTGCAGGACAGCGTTCATGTCCTGGGCCGACGCGACCTTGTTGAGAACCTCCGCGGGGTCGGCGGCATGGTCCGGGTAAAGGATCGCGGCACTCACGCGCGTGTAGCTCACGCGCCCAGAGCTTGCATGTCGGGCATAGCGCAGGATCGAGCCGGTGAGCTGCAGCTCCGCCTTGGCCGCCTGCTCCTCGCTCAAATTTCCGGAAAGGTCGGGCGTGGGATAATCGCGCGGTTCTAGTCCCTCGCTCCTGACGTTGCGAAGAAATGCGATCGCGCCCTCGGCGCGCTTCAGCGCCTCGGGGCTGCCGGTCCAGATCGGCTGGTAATTTCGGCCCTGATAGAAGCTCTCGGCCGCTGCTTGCTCCGGCTTGCGATCGACGAACCTGGGCAGGTCGCTGGGGATCAGCGCCTGCAGCTTCGAATTCGAATTTTGCTGAAATCCGTTTGGAAGTTCCGTCGTTAACGAACCTGGTGCCAGCAGGGCTGCGCCGGCATCGGCAGGTTCAGACTGCGCCAGCGCCGGCAGCGAAGTTCCGGCCAGCGCGGCAAAAACGACAAACGCTACTTTTCGCATTGCAAGTTTTTCCCTTGAAACAGCTTGATAACCGCATGCCACGCGATTGGTTCAGGTCACCGGTTCCGAATGAAATCGGTAGTCGCCGGAACTAATTCCGGTTTCTCGAAATGGCCCAAGTCTCGCCGCGAATTCGCAGGATCGGCCCGCTACGGGCACGCGAAGGGGCCCAATCCAGGAGTTTGTTTTATGTCCGTACGCCTGCGCGCCGCCGCCTGCGGCGCCGCAATGATCTGTGGCTGCTCGCCCACAATGGCTCAGTCAGGAATCGCTTCGGTCTATGCCTATTCGGGCGAAAAAACCGCCTCGGGCGAAAGAGCACACCCCCGCGGACTCACCGCGGCGCATCGGACGCTTCCATTCGGAACGAAGGTCAAGGTGACCAACAAGCGCAACGGAC
>DASSYU010000092.1:0-4538 GCA_035703125.1 Pseudolabrys sp.
CACACATGGTCAACGTAAAAACAGGCCGGGTGGCAGGCTCTTCAGAGACAGACTCATAGGACTCGGCGCCGTGCGCTCACCCTTGAAGCGCGGTCGACCCGACATATTTCAATCTGGAAGCTGGACGCCCTCCATCCCCCAAACCCCGGCGTCCGGCAGAGATTGACCCCAGCGGCTTCCCTCCGTCACCGCCTTCGTGCGCTTGCGCAGGTGAAATGACAATACAAGGTGGCACCGGTATGAATGGGTGACTCGTTGAGCCCGTGATGCATCCATTCAAGGCCATCGGCCTGAAACTGATTTCCGCGCTGCTGTTCGCCTTCATGTCGGCGCTGGTGCGCCAGCTCGGCGACGTCGCGCCGGTCGGGCAGATGGTGTTCTTCCGCAGTGCCTTCGCGATCCTCCCGGTGGTGCTGGTCTACGCCATCCGTGGCGAGCTCGCGACCGCGGTACGCACGAGCCGGCCGCTCGGCCAGCTTGGCCGCGGCCTGCTCAGCGTCGGCGGCATGTTCAGCAACTTCTCCGCGCTCACGCGGCTTCCGCTGGCGGATGCGACCGCGATCTCGTTCGCGTCGCCGCTCATCACCGTGGCGCTCGCCGCCATCATCCTGAAGGAGCGCGTGCGCATCTATCGCTGGTCGGCGGTGGTGATCGGGTTTGCCGGCGTCATCGTGATGCTGATCCCGCACCTCGACATCGGCCACTACACGGCGATCGGTGGCGCGGCTGCCGCGGCGGGCTCGATGTTTGCCGTCATCTCGGCCTTCTGCAACGCGGGAACGGTCATCCAGACCCGGCGGCTGACGCAGAGCGAAACGACATCGTCGATCGTGTTTTATTTCTCGCTCGTCTGCGCCATTGCCGGCGCGCTGACCTTGCCGTTCGCCTGGCATTCGCCGACGCCGCGCGAGCTTGCCGCGCTGATCGCGCTTGGCGTTCTCGGCGGCTTTGCCCACATTTTGCTGACCGAGAGCTACCGCTACGGCACGGCCTCGCTGGTTGCACCCTTCGACTACACGTCGATGCTGTGGGCGCTGCTGCTCGGCTACTGGTTGTTCGGGGAATTGCCCGACACGCTGGTCTATGTTGGCGCCAGTATCGTCGCTGCCGCCGGGCTGTTCGTGATCTGGCGCGAGCGCCAGTTGGGCCTGCAACGCGCCCGTGAAGCGGAAGGTCCGCCGCAGGCGGCATAACCCAGTACCACGACTGGCAGCAGCACACGGAGATGTGACACCGCAGTGTCGCAAAAACGAAAACGATGTGCAGGAACCAAGACCCGCAGGGAAGGATTTCAACCGAACATGAAAAGTGGCAGAGCAGTTGGTGTGCCCGTGTGGCTGAAAAGAGCGGGACTGTCTCTGGCCGGACTGCTCTTGTTCGGAAGTCTGGCGCGCGCGGAATCACCCGGATCCCTGTCCGGTGCAGCTAACGCCGCGCCTCCGTTTGTATGGACGAAATTGCAATCCGAACTCGAACGTGAGCGGAAGGTCATCAGTCATTGCCGTGCCGACATCGATGGCTGTACAAATCCTGCAGCGCGGCGGTTTATCGCGATCATCGAAGAAGGTGTACGGTATGAGGGCAAGGCGCGCATTGCCCACATCAATCGCGCAGCTAATTTTGCCATTCGCTCCACCCCGAAACCAATGCAGAATTGGACAACGCCTTTGGCCGCTTTGGCGGCTGGTGCCGGCGACTGCAAGCAATTCACCGTACTGAAATACGCGGCGCTCATCGAAGCCGGGTTGGGAGCGGAGGATCTGCGTATTCTGATTGTGAAAGACAAAGCGCGACGCGCGACACATGCCGTGGTCGCGGCACGTGCAGGCACCCAGTGGCTGGTGCTGAACAACCGCACGTCGACGCTGGTCGAGTACGGCGACTTCCTTAAGCAGCAAGCCTTGTTATGGACACTCGATCGCGCGGCGTCAGCTGAGTTTTTGCCGCAGGTCGAAGGAAGTCCCGGTTCGTAGGACCGATTCGATCCCGACGGATTGCAAACCTTAGCTTGCTGCCGTCGTCGGCATCCGGCTCACGCAACCTCGGTCAGATCGCCAATGCGCGCTTCAACGCCCCTTCATCCATGCCGGCTTTGTCGCACGCATAGACGATCGAGCCGCGTTCCATGACTGCGAAGTGGTCCCCAAGCTCGCGCGCAAAGTCGAGATATTGCTCGACCAGCACGATCGCCATGTCGCCGAGCCCCCGCAGATAGGTTATGGCTCGGCCGATATCCTTGATGATCGAGGGCTGGATGCCTTCCGTCGGTTCGTCGAGCAAAAGAAGCTTCGGCCGCATCACCAGGGCTCGGCCGATCGCCAATTGCTGCTGCTGGCCACCGGACAGGTCGCCGCCGCGGCGCTTAAGCATGCTGTCGAGCACCGGAAACAAAGAGAACACGTCATCGGGCACGCTGCGCTCGCTGCGCGGCAACGGCGCAAAGCCGGTCTTGAGGTTCTCCTCGACGGTCAGCAGCGGGAAGATCTCGCGGCCCTGCGGGACGAGCGCGACGCCGCTGCGCGCGCGTTCGACGGTCGATAGCTTCGTGATGTCGGCGCTCCCAAGCGTGATCGTGCCCTTGCTGATTGGATGCTGCCCCATGATCGCGCGCAACAGGCTCGTTTTTCCGACACCGTTACGGCCCAGCATGCAGGTCACTTTCCCGGGTTCGGCCTTGAGCGAAATCCCGCGCAGCGCCTGCGCGGCGCCGTAGTGCAGATCGATGTTCGTAACTTCGAGCATGAAAGGCCTCTCAACCCGTCATTCCGGGGGCCGAGCGAAGCGAGGCAACCCGGAATCCATAGCCCGAGCTGCGGAGTATGGATTCCGGGTTCGCCGCTGCGCGGCGCCCCGGAATGACAGAGACAAATTCTGCGCGTATCTCACTTCAGCGTCCCAGATAGACCTCTACGACCCGCTCGTCGGCCGAGACCTGATCGATCGAGCCTTCCGCGAGAACCGATCCCTCATGCAGGCAGGTGACCTTGACGCCGAGCTCGCGCACGAAGGCCATGTCGTGCTCGACCACGATGACGGTCTTGTCGCGGTTGATTTCCTTCAGGAGCTCTGCGGTCTGCATCGTTTCGGCATCGGTCATGCCGGCGACCGGCTCGTCCACAAGAAGCAGCTTGGGCTCCTGTGCGAGCAGCATTCCGATCTCCAGCCACTGTTTCTGGCCGTGCGACAGGCTGCCGGCGACACGTGTGCGGGCGCTTCCGAGCCGGATAATGTCGAGAATCTGATTGATACGGTCCTGCTGCGCGGATGAGTCTTCCCAGAACAAGGCAGCGCGCACGCTGCGGTCATTTTTGAGGGCCAACAGCAGATTGTCCTCGACGGTGTGCATGTCGAACACGGTCGGTTTCTGGAATTTGCGGCCGATGCCGAGCTCTGCAATCTCGGTTTCGTCGAGTTTGGACAGATCGTAGGCCCCTTGCCCGAAATAGACTTCGCCGTCGTCCGGGCGGGTCTTGCCGGTGATGACGTCCATCATCGTGGTTTTCCCGGCGCCGTTGGGGCCGATGATGGCGCGCATTTCGCCGGGCTCGATCACGAACGACAGTTCGTTCAGCGCCTTGAAGCCGTCGAAAGACACGCTGATGCCGTCGAGATAGAGCATTGCGGAGGTTGTTTTCAGCTGCATGGCGCCTCACTCCGCCGCGTGCGGCGCTTCGGCCGCGAGGGGGATCACAGCCTGCTTCTCGGCGCGGCGGGCGCGCCACCATTCGTAGGTGCCGACGATTCCGCGCGGCAGCAGCAGGGTCACCGCGATGAACAGGCCGCCGAGCACGAAAAGCCAGTAAGGCGCCAGCCAACCGGTGGTGAAGAATGTCTTGGCGTAGTTCACGACAAAGGCGCCGAGCACGGCGCCGGTGAGGGTGCCGCGGCCGCCGACCGCGACCCAGATCACCGCTTCGATCGAGTTGCCGGGGGCGAACTCGCTCGGATTGATGATGCCGACTTGCGGGACGTAGAGCGCGCCGGCAACGCCCGCCATGCAGGCCGAGAGCGTGAATACGAACAGCTTGTAGGCCTCGACGCGGTAGCCGAGAAAGCGCGTGCGTGTCTCCGCGTCTCGGATTGCCACCAGCACTTTGCCGAATTTCGACGTCACCACGGCGCGGCAGATCAGGAAGCAGATCGCGAGCGCAAGGCACGAGGCAACCAGCAGGGCATTGCGCGTCGTTTCGGCCTGCACGTTGAAGCCGAGAATGTCCTTGAAGTCGGTGAGGCCGTTGTTGCCGCCGAAGCCGAAATTGTTGCGGAAGAAGCCGAGCATCAGCGCAAAGGTCATCGCCTGCGTGATGATGGACAGGTAGACGCCGGTCACGCGGCTTCTGAACGCAAACCAGCCGAACACGAAGGCGAGCAGGCCCGGCGCCAGGACGATCATCAGTGCCGCATAGGCAAAGTGATTGAAGCCGTACCAGTAGACCGGCAGCTCGTGCCAGTTCAGGAACACCATGAAGTCCGGCAGGATCGGATTGGCATAGACGCCACGCGTGCCGATCTGCCGCATCAGATACATGCCCATGGCG
>DASSYU010000146.1:0-2510 GCA_035703125.1 Pseudolabrys sp.
CAGGATGAAAAGTGGGATCGGCGTCAGCGAAAAATTGATCACTGCCGCGACGCTATTGCGCGCAACCTGATGCAGGCCGGCGTCGCCGCCTAGAAACAGAAAGGCACCGATCAGGTTGATCGCGATGAAGGAGATCGCGACCGGCATGCCGGCAAACAGTAAGGCCGTCGAGCCGCCGAGAAGGAGAAGCGAGGCCATCTGCCACGACATGGATGACGTCCAGCTTTACGCCGCCGAAACGGCGTCGTCCCGCAGGCCGACTTCGGCAGACGCGAGCCGATGCATGCGGAAAATGAATTCGATCGCGAGCAACGCGAACCCGAGTGGGAGCGGCGTCAGTAACCACCATTCCGGCGTGACCAGCGTCTTGATGCTGATCGAGCCGGCGCGGTAGCTCGCCACCGTGATAAGCAGCCCGTACCAGACGAAATAGAGACAGCAGAGAAGGCCGACGATATCGCCGAGCCATTCCAGCAGCCAGGCCACCCGGATGGGCAGGGTGCGCAGGATGATGTCGACGCGGATGTGCTGGCCCTGGCGAAGCAGCCAGGGCGCCGCCAGCAGCGTCATCAGATAGAGAATATCTTCCGAGACCTCATTGCTGACCGGTACGCCGCCGCCGCCTAGATTGCGCGAAAGGACGTCGGCGCCGATCATGACTGTCATGAGCAGCAGCAGAACGCACGCCGCGACAACGAGTGCATCCAGCAGGCGCCCATACCATTCGGACAGTCGCGCCATGCTGGAGATCACCCGGATGAAAAACGGTGCTTATTTCTTCGAGAAAAATTCCTTGAGCTTCGGGCCGTGTTCCGGACTCTGTTTGATGACGCCTTCCCACCCGGCCTGGTAGGCCTTTGCCCGATAGGCTTGGGCGTCTGCATCACTGAACGTAATGGTCTGGATACCCGCGTCGGCCTGCCGCTTCGTGTCCTTAGCGTTCTCAGCCGCGAACTCGGCCGCGGCCTCGGATTCTCCAAGCTCGCCCGCCTTGCGCAGCACCGCTCTCTGGTCATCGGTCAACTTGTCCCAGACCGTCTTGTTGACGAGGACCGAAACCTCGACGGCGTAGAATCCGGGATCAACGCGGTACTTGGTCTTCTCGTGCCAGCCAAGATCGAAAATGCCCGTGATCGGCCAGCCATAGCCATCGACCACGCCGCGCTCGAGCGACGTATAGACTTCGCCTGGCGGCGTTTGCACGACGGTGGCCCCGAGCGCCTGGAAGAAGTCGCGGTAGACCGGCGTAATGCGGAGCTTCAGGCCGGTCAGGTCGGGTTTTGATATCGGCTTGTTCAGGTAAAGATGGAACGAATTGTTGTCGACCAGTCGTGCAAGGAAGATCGCATTCATCTTTTCGGCGTAGAGCTTCGCCATGTAGTCGTAACCACCGTTTTTGCGCAGCTCCGACATCGGCTTCTCGGTGAGCTTCCAGGCGTCGCCTTCCGGTATGACATTGGTAGTGAAGGCGCCGGTGGTGTTTGCGATGTCGATGACGCCGCTTTGCAGCGCCTTGCCAACCTCGAAGGGCGGCATCGCCTTCGGCCCACCGATGTAATTGATCTGGATCTTGCCTTTGCCTTCGGCGTTGACGCGCTCGATGAATTTCTCGAAGCCGCGCGAATAAGTTGTTTTCTCGGCAAAGGCCGTAACGGCGCGAAGCGTAACTTCCTGAGCGACAGCTGACGAGCAGACAAGCGTTGCCGCAATAAATCCGAGTGCAAATTTCTTGCACATGGTGACGTTCCTCCCCCTGCCGAGTCTGAGTGCCCGGTCGTTTGTCATGTATTTCCTATATTGTTATGAGTAGGTTAGCGAGTCAAACGAGGCCATTTTGAGCACCTCTACTGTCGCGTCAGTCCTGGCAAAGGACCTTGCTCACCTCGGTGCACGCCGATGTTTCGGTTTGCTCGGCACCGCCAATTTCAAGATTTCGCACGGACTGGTCGAGGCCGGCGTCGAACTGATTTCCGCAAGGCATGAAGGGAATGCCGCCAGCATGGCCGACGCCTATGCCAAGGCGACCGGAGAACTGACGCTTGTGAGCGTGCATTCCGGGCCCGGCCTTACCAACGCTATCACCGGTATCGGCGAGGCCGCGAAAAGCCGCACGCCGCTTCTGGTGCTCGCCGGCGACGTGCCGACCGGCAATGTAAAATCGAATTTCTATTTCGAGCAGGCCGAGCTCGTTCGCTCGGTCGGCGCCGTATCCGAGCGCACGCACACGCCGCAATCTTCGCGCGGCGATCTGCTGCGCGCGGTAACTCGGGCCTTACGCGATCGCCAGACCGTCGTTCTGAGCCTGCCACTTGATGTCCAGGACGCGAAGCTGAACGGCACTAATACGCCGCTCGAACTGACGCCGATGCCGGGCCGCTTGCAGCCGGATCCGCAGGACGTGCACCGGCTCGCCGAAGCGGTGGCGCGCGCGAAGCGACCGCTCGTCCTGGCCGGGCGCGGTGCCGTGTTGTCGGATGCCGAAGGCTCTCTGCTTGCGCTCGCCGATCGGC
>DASSYU010000160.1:0-2320 GCA_035703125.1 Pseudolabrys sp.
GCCGCGCTGGCGGCAGGCTCCTCGGTGCCCGCCATCTTCGACGTCCGCGACTATGTCGAGGCCGGCGGTCTGGTGAGCTACGGGTCGGACTTTCTGAACGTGATGGAGCTGGCCGGCGGCTATACCGGCCGCGTGCTCAAAGGCGAAAAGCCGTCCGATCTGCCGGTCGTGCAAGCGGCAAAATTCGAGTTCGCCATCAATCTCAAGGCCGCGAAGGGGCTCTGGCTCGACGTGCCGGACCGGCTGCTCGCGCTTGCCGACGAGGTGATCGAATGAGTGCGCCAGGCAAGCTGGTGCGATCCAGCCGGTGGAAGTCCGGTCCAAGTAAGGGGCAGCGCCCGCTTGGTAGCGAGTGTTGCGTGGCCACTGGCGACAGTGGTTGCGAAGCGTACACAGCGATTGCATGGGGTGTGGGATTGAGCCACGAAAGATCAGACATCGCAGGGGCCGAGGGTTTTCATTCGCTCGAAGGCAACATGTGCGGCACCGCTATGCGAGGTGCTGACGCCCTGCCGGGGTCAAAGGCCACATCACGTGCAAAGGGATCTCATCGGAACCTGGGAGGTCTCGTGTCTGACCGTCGTCGTCGAGTGCTGAGTGCCGAGTACGGCGGTCCGCATCGGGAAGGTGAGGAGCCGTAGCCGATGATGCACGGACACGAGAAGTCGGACCCCGTCATAGTAGCTATGAAGCCGGCGAACAAAGCGGAGCAGCCCACTGTGGAGGCGTCTGCAGGGGCGAGCGCAGCGGAGCCGGTGGAGCCAAGGGCGGGGACCAAGGGAAATGCGGATCAGCACAGCACGTGCCGGGCGCAGAACCGGGTAAGCGTGGAACAGGCGCTGGAACGCATACGGAAAGTGGCAAGGGAAAGGAAGAAGGAGAGGTTCACCGCGCTCTTCCATCACATCAGCATCGAGCTGCTCGAACAGTCGTTCTTCGAGCTTGAGGAGAACGCTGCACCCGGCGTGGATCGGCTGACGTGGGCGGACTACGAGGCAGACCTCGAGTGCAAGCTCGAGGATTTGCGCGACCGGGTCCAACGGGGAGCGTATCGGCCGCTGCCGAGCCGGCGCGTTTACATACCCAAGCCGGACGGACGACAGCGCCCGCTCGCGGTCGCCGCGCTGGAGGACAAGATCGTCCAACGGGCGGTGGTCACGCTGCTGAACGCGATCTACGAGGAAGACTTTCTCGGCATCTCGTACGGATTTCGGGCTGGGCGCGGCACGCATGATGCGCTGGATGCGCTGTGCGTCGGAATCCACAGCAAGAAGGTGAGCTTCATACTGGACGCCGACATCCGATCGTTCTTCGACGAGATCGACCAGGAATGGCTGATCCGCTTCCTGGAGCATCGGATCGGCGACCGGCGCATCATTCGCCTGACCCAGAAATGGCTGAAGGCGGGCATCCTGGAAGACGGGATCGTGGCGGTCAGTGACAGGGGGACGGGGCAGGGATCGGTGATCTCACCGCTGCTAGCCAACATCTACCTGCATTACGCGCTCGATCTCTGGGCCGTGCGCTGGCGACGGCGCGAGGCCACGGGCGACATGATCATCGTGCGCTATGCCGACGACTTCATCATTGGCTTTGAGCACGAGAGCGACGCCCGGCGCTTCCTGGATGAGATGCGCGAGCGGTTGGGGAAGTTTGCGCTGACACTACATCCCGAGAAGACCCGACTGATCGAGTTCGGGCGCTTCGCGGCGGAACGCCGCGAGCGGCGCGGGCTTGGCAAGCCGGAAACCTTCAACTTCCTGGGCTTCACCTTCATCTGCGGCAAGACCCGCGCGGGCAAATTCCAGATCAAACGGAAGACCCGGCGGGACCGCATGCGAACGAAGCTCAAGATGATCAAAGCGGAGATGTGGCGGCGTGTGCACCAGCCGATTCCCGCTCAGGGAAAGTGGCTGTGGTATGTCGTACAAGGCTACTTCAACTACCACGCCGTGCCGACCAACGCTCGGGCACTGGACGTGTTCCGGCACCATGTCAGCGACCTCTGGCGGCGCACGCTGCAGCGTCGCAGCCAAAAGGATCGGCCCACGTGGGCACGGATGACGCAGCTGGCGAACGACTGGCTTCCGAAACCGATCATCCTCCATCCTTGGCCGAGCGAACGCTTCGCCGTCACACACCCGAGGTGGGAGCCGTATGCGGGAAAGCCGCACGTACGGTTCTGTGCGGGGGGCGTGCGATGAAACGCACGTCCCTACCGCTACGCACCAGGCGCGAGTTCATCACGCTGCTCGGCGGTGCGGTGGCGGGGTGGCCAATCACGGGGCGCGCGGAGCAACCGTGGAAGCAGCCGATTATC
>DASSYU010000220.1:0-4525 GCA_035703125.1 Pseudolabrys sp.
GCTCCGAGAGCGCGCCGAGGATTTCCTCGACCAAAACTTCCGGTGCCGAAGCGCCCGCCGTGACGCCGATCTTGGTCACGCCGTCGAAATAACCCCAGTTGAGATCGGCCGCGCGCTGCACTAGAACTGCGCGGGGGCAGCCCGAACGCTCCGCCACCTCTTTCAGCCTCTGCGAATTTGACGAATTCGGTGCGCCGACGACGATCATGGCGTCCACGATCGGCGCCACGCGCTTGACCGCGTCCTGGCGATTGGTGGTCGCATAACAGATGTCTTCTTTGTGGGGACCGACAATGTTCGGAAACCGCTTCTTGAGGTGATCGACCATCTCGGCGGTGTCGTCGACGGACAGCGTGGTCTGGGTCACATAAGCGAGTTTGCGCTCGTCGCGCGGTACATATCGATCGATCTCCTCTGTTGTCTGCACCAGCGTGATGCTTCCGAGCGGGAGCTGGCCCATGGTGCCGACGACTTCTGGATGTCCGGCATGCCCGATCAGCAGGATCTCGCGCCCGCGCCGGTAGTGGATCTCCGCCTCGCGATGAACCTTTGTCACGAGCGGACAGGTTGCGTCGAGCGAGATCAGATTGCGCCGCGACGCCTCTTCCGGAACCGAGCGGGGAACTCCGTGCGCTGAAAAAATCACCGGCACGTTATCATCGGGAATTTCGCTCAGCTCCTCGACAAAAATTGCGCCCTTCTTGCGCAGGCTGTCGACGACATATTTGTTGTGCACAATCTCATGCCGCACATACACCGGCGCCCCATAGATCGTGAGTGCCCGCTCAACCGATTCAATCGCACGCACAACGCCGGCGCAGAACCCGCGCGGTGAGCAGAGCAGGACTTTCAGAGCGGGTTTCGGCAGCTTTTCTGACATGTAATTCCTCGAAATCGCGCATTTTCTGCGCGCATTTCAACCCCCGACATGGGGTGCCCAGGCCTCCCCTGTCAAGCGGAACGGTTGCATGACGGGGCCTCTCCCCCTATATTCCGGCCACTTTCCGATCATCAGCGATGATCTGGTGCTTCGCCCGAGGGCGGGCGAAGCGTAGAGGAGATTTGCCATGGCAACCGCAGCACCCTTGATGCCAAAGGCGACCGCTGTCTGGCTTCTGGACAACACCGCGCTGTCGTTCGACCAGATTGCCGAGTTCTGCAAGCTGCACCCGCTGGAAGTGAAGGCCATCGCGGACGGCGATGCCGCGCAGGGGATCAAGGGCCTGGACCCGATTTTGACCGGCCAGTTGACCCGTGAGCAGATTGCGGACGCCGAGAAGAACCCGAATACCCGCCTCAAGCTGACCGACCCGAAAGTTGCGGTCCCCTCGCCGGATCGCGGCAAGAAGGGCCCGCGTTACACCCCCGTTTCGCGCCGCCAGGATCGCCCCAACGCGATCTTGTGGCTGGTGCGCAACCATCCGGAGCTCAAGGATAGCGCGATCATGCGCCTGGTCGGAACGACCAAGTCGACGATCGCCTCGATTCGCGACCGTACGCACTGGAATTCGGCCAATCTGGCGCCGATGGATCCCGTAACGCTCGGCCTTGCGTCACAGATCGACCTCGATCTCGAAGTCCAGCGCGCCAACAAGGAAAAGCCCGCACCGGTCGACACCGGCGCAACGCTGCTGCCGGCCGCCGAAACCACGGCGCGCAAGGAGGCCGAAGTAGCTGCTGCTGCGG
The DNA here is from genome assembly GCA_035703125.1 of Pseudolabrys sp. Taxonomy (GTDB): domain Bacteria; phylum Pseudomonadota; class Alphaproteobacteria; order Rhizobiales; family Xanthobacteraceae; genus Pseudolabrys. The sequence continues at coordinate 1,687 of DASSYU010000220.1, forward strand.
AAACTGATAAAAAGTCGGGCGAGATGGACGTCAGCGCTGTGTTCGCCAAGCTCAAGCAGCTCGGCGGCAAAGGCGATAAAGAAGGCGAGTGACGGGGCTACGAATTTTCGCCGGTCTTTTCGCCGTTCTTGCGAAAAATTCGATGCAATATTGCGTGCGATGTGCGCGCGCGCGCCGGTCGCGAGAAGTTGATCGCTTCCGGTATCTGGCTGCAGCATGAATCGCAGCTAAGTTCCGAACTAGAATTATTTGCGAATACGAAATTAAGTTGGGATTCATCCGTACGGCGCGAGGATCGCGTCACGGGCATCTCGCGACCTACCGCGACAATTTGCTCGAACATGTGGCTGTGAAGGCGCGCCTCACGGAGCGTCACTCACCCGGCCGCGCCGGTCCGCCGAACTCCCACCCGGCGGCCGCGCGGCCGGATAGTTTTTGCAGCAAAAATGCCAGTTCCTCCCTCATGCCCGCGGAGGCGGGCATCCAGTCTTTGCTTTGTAACTAACTCAGGGCTGGGTCCCGCTTTCGCGGGGACGAACGGAGAATGTTGTGCCGCTCTCAATAACCGCGCGTGCCATCGATCGCCGCAATGTAACGCGCGACGGATTTTTCCAGCACGTCTTTTGCATCTTTTGCGATGACGCGATCGAAATAGTGTCCGTAGACGACGTCGAACTTGAACGGCGCCATGGCCTTGCCGATGTGCTCGACCTCGCGCTTCGACAGCGGAAGAAAGTTCGGATAGCTGCGCATGAAGGAAAACCATTTCCGGTCCTGCGCGATGCTCAGAATATCTCCAGCGCAGACGACGCCGCGGCCGCCCGCGCCTCCCGCCCAATGAACGACCGTGCCACCCGGAAAGTGCCCGCCGCAGCGGATCAGCGTGACGCCCTCCCAAAGCTTGAACGTTTCGCCCTGCCACAACTTGATCGCCGGTCCCTTCCGCATGATCCATTCCTGATCGGCGGCATGGAGATGGATCGGGCAGCCGAAGGCCTGCGCCCATTCATTCATCGTTGTGTAGAAATGCGGATGCGAGATCGCGATCACTTTCAGGCCCCCGAGGCCCTTGATGAGACTCACTGTCGCGGGATCGAGCGTCGCAACGCAGTCCCAGAGAATATTGCCCCCGTCCGTTTGCACCAGGATCGCGCGTTGGCCGATGGCGAAACCGGCGCCGATACCGATGATGCCGGTATCGTATTCGTGGAACGCGTTCATGTGGCTCTGCTGCAGCGCGGGCAGCGTCGTCCAGGTCTGGCCGCGCGGCGGCACGTATTGCCGCTCCTCCTCGCAGATTATGCATTGGGCGGGCGGCTGCGCGCTTTCCGGATATTGCATGCCGCAGGCGGTGCAGATGAAGAGAGGCATGGTCACATTCCATCATTGCCAATGCGGTGCATTGTGTGGGTTCCAACGCCTTTTGCAAAGCGCGGTGCGGTTGCGGCCGGCACCTTCGATTCGCTTGTCAAATAGCGCATTTTTAGCGCATTGCGAGGAGCCGCGCGCTATCGCCCTGTTTCTTTGCGGCGCCGGATACGCCGTCGTCTTTGGGGAATTAACCGCGGCGCCCGGAGAAAGACCCGAGAGCGCGTGGGTCTACGCCCAGACGGAAAGCAAAGTCCGCCGACAGGCAATCACCACCGACGACAATGCACGCGGCCCCAGCGGTCACGCCAACAGCGGCGGCAATGCGAACGACCCCAACGGTCACGCCAACAACGACGCCATGACGCGTCCGTCAACATATTAGGTCGACCGTGCATTTCCCGAGCATGGTAGCAAAGATTAAAGCTGCAACCGGGATCGTAAATTTTGCGCGAGATATTTTTCTCTCGCTGACTAGCACCTCAATTCATATGCGGCCCGCCTCCGGCGGCTTCAAGCACGGCCGCGCGCCATTCGCGCTTGACCGGCAGAATTGGAGGCATCGGAGCAAAACCGGGCTCCGCAGTGGGCGCCGCGATCGACTCGATGTTCTGGGTCTGCGACCCCCTGCGCATGAAAAGATTGTAGATCACCCATTGGGCGCGATGCCGCTTGCCGCGCAGCGGAAATCTCTGGGCGATCGACGAGGCCGAATAGAAGTTTTCGTATGCGCGGCCGACACCAATGCGAAGTTCATCGGGCGACATCTGGGCCGGCCGATAGACCACATGCCCCTGGTCGTACATCGTCCAGTCAAAGGAAACGATGCGGTTCGCCTTTTTCATCTCGTACCACGTCAACGTGCCGGGATAGGGCGTCAGGGTCGAATAGGCGCAGGCATCGTAGCCGGCGTCGAGGTTGAACTTGACTGTATCGTCGAACACCGACAGGTCGTCGCCATCGAACCCGTACATGAACAAGCCGAACACCATGATCCCGTAGGAGTGCACTTTCTCGACCAGCGCCGCGAAGGTCTCGGGCCGGTTGACGTGCTTGTGCACGCTGGTGAGCGTCGCCCGCGATATCGATTCAAATCCGATGCTCAGCAGCGTGCAGCCGCTTTCCGCCGCAAGCTCGAGCATGCGATCGTCCTGCGCCAGTTTTGACGTCACGCCGGCCTGCCATTGAATATTGCGGCCTCTGAGCGCGCGCATGACCTCCTTCGGGCGCTCGGGCGTTCCGAAAAAGTCGGCGTCGTTGATCGAGATGGTGCGGGACCCGCAATTCTCCATTTCATGAATGACTTCGTCGACCGGCCGGTACCGAAACCGCAGACCGTTCATCAGCGGCTCGGCGCAGAACGTGCAGCCCTGGTGGCAGCCGCGCGAGGTCTGGACAAAGGTCTTGTTGACGTAGCGGTGCTTCTTCAGAAGATCGTAGCGCGGCATCGACAGGCCGGTCATCGGATGCA